>JAAYXC010000074.1 GCA_012516115.1 Bacillota bacterium
CCCCTTCGATGCCGGGCTTGGCCCGTCCCAGCGCCCGGCGGAATTCCGGGTCCACGGCCAGGTCTTCGGCGGGAATAAGACTCGGTGCCGCGCCGTTGGCCCCATGTCCCAGGGCCACCTCCACCGCATCCGCCTGCCGGAGATAGGTTTCCTCCCGCAGCCAGGCGGCCCGGTTGAGCTGGACGATGAGCTTCGCGGCCGCGGCCCGTTCGACCGGAAGGAAAGGCCCCCCGCCGGTATTGGCCGCCGTGCCCGCCAGCGTCGCCCCTTTGGCCAGCGCCAGCTTCGCCCGCGCGCTCAGGGCGATACCCCAGCCCATGCCGCCGAGGAGGACGGGGATCTCCAACCGCAAGGGTCGCGCGGCGCGGGGACCGATGACCACCTCCGTCTTCACCTCTTCTTCCGTGCCAAGAGGGGGCCGCGTGAGGTAGACCGGCCGGAAGAAGAACCGATTCCAGGGTGAGAAGACTTTCCTTGACCCAAAGGGGCGGGCCAAGGGCAGGCCGGAGGCGGTCCGTAATTCCAGCTCCGCCAGGTTCATCGGCCCGATCTTGGCCGTTACGTTCACCGTCTCCAAAAGGTTTTCGTGATACGGATCGCTCAGTAACCGGCCGCTCAGACCGTCCAAAAGATGGTCCGCGATCCGCCGGGCAAAAAGGAGAAGCCCACAACCCAAGACCCCCATGGCCGCCAGGCTGCCGAAAAACATCGACCAGAACAACGCCGCTACCCCCTCTACCGGTTAGTCTTCCCCGGTCCGTATGGTCCCGGGTCGGCAGGAATATTCCTTCTTGTAAGAGAATCTCTTTTTTCGGGCTTTATTAGGATCCCCGACCGAAACGGGTAAGGAGGTGAAAAAATGCTGGAATTAATCGGACTTATCGTGGTGGTCTGGTTCGTCATCACGGTGGTCATCCCGAGCCTTTAACCTGAATGGTAAGTCCTTTGTTTACCTGAAATTTCATCCTTCTCCCAGGAAACCTTTATTCCGATTGATGGTCCTTCCTTCTCAAGGAGAAAGGATGGGATTACGAAGAACGATAAACGTGTCAACCGTGTGATGGGTAATTTCTCCTCTGGGAATATTCCAGAATAGAAAAGGGTGCGCGCTGGTATGGGAGGATAGCGGTTTTGCTCGTCGTGGAAGGGCTTGCCAAATACTTCGGACCTCTGAAAGCGGTCGACGGTATCTCCTTCTCCTGCCGGGCCGGGGAAGTCTTCGGGCTCCTCGGCCCGAACGGCGCGGGTAAGACCACCCTGCTGCGGCTTCTCGCCACCGTCCTCCGGCCCACCGCCGGCACGGCCACTTTGGCCGGTTACGACCTCCTTCGTCACCCGGCCGAGGTCCGGCGGGTCATCGGGGTCCTTCCGGCCGGCGCCGGGCTTTACGGACGGCTAAGTGCCCGCGAGAACCTTCGTTACTTCGGGACCCTCTATGGTCTTCCGCCGAAACCGCTCGAGGCCCGCATCCAGCAGCTCTTGACGCGGCTGGGAATGACCGAGGCCGCCGATCTACGGGCGGAGATCCTCTCCACCGGCATGCGCCAGAAAGTCTCCCTGGCCCGGGCCCTCCTCCACGACCCTCCCATCCTCCTCCTCGACGAACCAACCGAAGGCCTGGACGTTCCCACGGCCCGCGCGGTCTACGCCATAATCGAGGAGGCTCGCGCCGCCGGGAAGTGTGTTCTCCTCTCCACCCACCGCATGCGGGAAGCGGAGAGGTTGTGCACCCGCATCGGCATTATCGTCCGGGGAAGATTGAAGGCCGTGGGGACGAAAGAAGAACTCGCCCGTCATATGGGGAGCACCGATCTGGAGGAAGTCTTCCTGCGCCTGGTGGGGGAAGAGACATGAACTGGCGTCATATTAAAGTCGTCTGGCAAAAAGAGATCCTCGATACCATTAGGGATCGCCGGACCCTCGTGGCCGGAATCATCGCTCCTATCCTCATCACCCCCCTTATTACCCTGGCCAGCTGGGCGGCGATGAACACGGCCCGGGAAAAGGTCACCGCCGAACCCACCCCCATTGCCGTCGTCGGAGCCGATGAAGCGCCCGAACTGGTCCGTTTCCTGGGTTCTTCCGGCTTCTTCCGTCTGGTGGACGGGGACCGGGCCGCCCTCCGCCGCGGCCGGATAAAACTGCTCCTCCGGATCCCCCCCGGTTTCGAGCGGGAAGCTTTAAGCGGCCGGCGTCCGGTGGTCTTGACGGTGGAGTTCGCCGGCCGGGAGGTCACCGCCGAGGCCGTCCTGGCTAAACTCCGTCTCTGCCTCGAACCCTACCGCCGTCTGACCCAGGCCGCCCGGGCGGGGATCGAGGATCCCGAAATTTTGCGCACGTTTGAACTCCATGAGTACAACGTCTCCACCGGGCGCGAGATGGGCGGCATGTTGTTGAGTTTCTTCCTCCCTTTCACCCTGGCCATCTGGGGGATCATGGGCGGCATGTATACGGCCATCGATGCCGTGGCCGGCGAGAAGGAACGCCGGACCCTGGAGACCCTCATCGTGACGCCGCCTACCCGGGGCAGTCTGGCCGCGGGGAAAGCCCTGGCCGTCTTCACCTTTTCGGTGCTGGCCCTCTTTCTGGCTCTGACCGCCGCTTACCTCAGCTTTAACGTCGGGCTCCCATTGCTCGAAGGCGGCGGGCCTTCCCCCCTTTCCCTGGACCTGGGATCGGCCGGGTTGATCTTCTTTATCTCCTTGCCGTTTCTGGCCATGGTGGCCGGCCTGTCCATCACCGTTTCCAGCTTCGGCCGGAGTTTCAAGGAGACGCAGAACTACTTCTCCGCCTTGACCTTCCTGGTGATGTTGCCCGGGATGGCGCTTTCCTTTTTCGACGGCCGTCTACCGCTGTGGTTTTTCACCCTTCCCTTCGCCAACGCCATCGCCCTCTTCAAGGCCGTCTTCGTCGGTTCGTGGCAATGGCGGCAGATCGCCCTCGGCCTCGCCAGCAACACCCTCTACTGCTTCTTGACCCTCGCCCTGGCCCGGCGGCTCCTGCAAAAGGAGGACCTCCTCTTCAAAGGATGACCGCCCCGAAGGTGAAAGAAAATAAAACGACGGCAGGAACTCGACCGGGGGATAGCGAAATCGAATTTTTCGGCGGAAACCCGAACGGCTTTGGGCGACAAAGCGAGTCAAGGAGTGAAAACTTTGCCGGGCCACCAACCCAAGATCGTCACCCTTACCCCCAACCCTACTCTGGAC
>JAAYXC010000075.1 GCA_012516115.1 Bacillota bacterium
CGCGGCCGAGCTCGGCCCAGAGGTCCGGGGCTCTCTCCTTGAGCACCGCCTCCAGTTCGTCATCGCCGATGACCGTATTGCGGCCGTTGGCATACTGCTCGTCGACCCAGGCCTTGATGGGTAGAAGCCGCGGGTCACGTTTATCGATCTTCTGCTCGTCCTTGAGGTCGAAATAACTGTTGATCCAGTAAGCCAATCCGGCCAGGCCCGAATGTTCGTCCACGGCCACCACGGGTTTCCGCTTGAGGAGTTTTTCCGTGTTGAATATGGTGTAGATCTCTTCGTCTTTTAAGAGCCCATCGGCATGAATACCCGAGCGGGTGAAGTTGAAGTACTTGCCGACAAAGGGCGTCATGGGCGGGATCTGGTAGCCGATCTCGTGCGTATAGTACTCGGCGATCTCGGTGATGACCGTGGGGTCCATGCCGTCCATGGTCCCGCGTAACCCGGCGTACTCGAAGACCATCGCCTCCAGCGGGCAATTCCCGGTCCGCTCGCCGATCCCGAGCAGGGTGCAGTTCACCGCCGAACAACCATAGAGCCAGGCCGTGCCGGCATTGACCACCGCCCGGTAGAAGTCGTTATGTCCGTGCCACTCCAGCCACTCCGAAGGGACCCCGGCATGGTGCCAGAGACCGTAAACGATGCCCGGGACGCTGCGCGGCAAGGCCACACCGGGATAAGACACCCCGAAACCCAGCGTATCGCAGGCCCGGATCTTGATGGGGATCTTTGCCTCCTCCGAAAGCCGCATGAGTTCGATGACAAAAGGCACCACAAAACCGTAGAAATCGGCCCGGGTGATGTCCTCGAGGTGAACCCGGGGAATAATACCGATATCCAGGGCCGCCTTGACGATCTTGAGGAACTGGTCCATCGCCTGCTTCCGCGTCATCTTGAGCTTCTTAAAGATATGGTAGTCCGAGCAAGAAGCGAGGATACCGGTCTCTTTTAAGCCCATCTCCTTGACGAGAAGAAAGTCCTTTTCATTGGCCCGGATCCAACCGGTGATCTCCGGATAGCGATAACCCAACTCCATGCAGGCGGTGACCGCTTCCTTGTCTTTCTTGCTATACAGGAAGAATTCCGTCTGGCGGATGACCCCTTTCGGCCCTCCGAGCCGGTGAAGCATCTTGTAGAGATCCACGATCTGCTTGACCGTGTACGGTTCGCGGGCCTGCTGGCCGTCGCGGAAAGTCGTGTCCGTGATCCAGATCTCATCCGGCGGTCGCATGGGGACGTGGCGGTGGTTGAAGGGGATCTTCGGCGCCTCTTCGTAATCGAACAATTGGCGGTAAAGGTGCGGCTCGGCCACATCCTGGAGCGCATATTTATACTCTCGCTGCTCTAGGGTATTCGTGCGGCGGTTAAACTCCAGCACCAAACTCACCTCCATAAACTCTGCTTCTACATTCTCTTTCTCCTCCCTTCTCTCCTCTTTAATCGTTGATGTATATTGAACACACTCCATACCGCGAAATGAAAACCGGTTCCGTCTGGAGAAATTTTATGCATCCTCCGGGGCGGGGGGAAGCCCCACCCACCTTACGCCGGCGAGACTCGCCAGGTCCCGATCGAGACAACAAAGATCGTCCCGGCCTATCTCCGTCAGGCTATGGCGGCCCAGGGCCTTGGCCACGAGTTTCATCTCGGCTACGCACGAGTGGAGATATCGGGCGAGGTGTTCGGCGCCTTTTTCCGGATCGAAGACCGCCGCGCGGGCTCCCTGATGGAAGACGAGGGTGGTGGGGGGTTCGTACGGGACGGCCTTCTCCACCTGGCCGTGGACGATGGCGAGGAGGGCGGCGGTGCCCACATAAACCGCGTCGGCACCCAAAGCCATGGCCTTGAGGAAATCATCCGGCCGCACCAGTCCTCCACCGATAAGGAG
>JAAYXC010000076.1 GCA_012516115.1 Bacillota bacterium
ATTATAGATATTATTAAAAATTTGTCTCATTTAAAATCATAATTACCCTGCTACAGATGCATTTAATATTCTAGAATAAACAAATTTATGATACTGAATAATTTAGCATAAAACACTCGGTTCATGTGAAAAATTTGTTTTCATGTATTAATCCGTATTCTATACCATTTTAATCTAAGGTGATCGCCATGCTCGTCGACAACCCCATCCTCAATTCTCCATTTGAAGAACCCACTCGCTACTGGGATTATCACGAAGGCCAGCCGGTAATAGTCGAAGGCCGCCGGCCGGCCGGGTACTACCTGCGCCCCCGCACGCGTGGCGCGCAGGTCTCGATGTTCGAAGAAGAGTTCGTCCCCCTGGAACCGGTGAACACCATCCGCGCGCGGGTGAAGGTCTGGCGCGAGCGCGGCTATCCGGGGGTCACCCCCCTTACCCGGCAGCTCTTGCACCACTGGAACGACCCCGGCCGCGAACGAAGGCTCTTCTTCTGCCAGCGGGAGGCGGCGGAGACTTTGATCTGGCTTGTGGAGGCTTCGCCCGCCGAGAAGCAGGGGATCGTCATCCCCAAAGACAACGGCCTGGTGCGTTACGCCTGCAAGATGGCGACCGGATCCGGGAAGACCGTGGTCATGGGGATGGTCATCGCCTGGCAGGTCATGAACAAACTGGCGAACCCCCAGGACCGCCGCTTCTCCGACGCCGTGCTCCTCGTCTGCCCGAACCTCACCGTACGGGAGCGCCTGGAGGTCCTCCTCCCCTGGCGGCCCGACAACTACTACGAGCGGTTCGACCTCATCCCCCGCGGCATGCTGGAACGCCTCCAGCAGGGGAAGTTCCAGATCACCAACTGGCATCTCTTCCAGCCCAAGGACGACTCGCGCTCCCGCAGCGTGGTCCAGCGCGGGGTGGAGGGCGACGCCGCCTTCTGCCGCCGCGTGCTGAAGGAGTTGGGGAGCAAAGGGAACATACTGGTCATCAACGACGAGGCCCACCACGCCTACCGGCCGGCCCCACTCGCCGAGGAGCTGCGGCAGACGCTCGCGGATGAAGAGATCGCCGAGCGCGAGGAAGCCACCGTCTGGGTGAGCGGGCTCGACAAGATCCAGGCCGTGCGCGGGATCAACTTCTGCGCCGACTTCTCCGCCACGCCCTTTTACATCAAGGGCTCCGGCTACGAAGAAGGCGCGCCCTTCCCATGGGTGGTCTCGGACTTTGGGCTCGTCGACGCCATCGAGTCCGGCATCGTCAAGGTCCCGCGCGTGCCGGTGGACGACAACACCGGCGCCCTGATCCCCCGTTACTTCCGGTTATGGGAGTACATCAACGGGCAGCTCTCCGCTTCCGAGCGGCAGACCGCGCGCCGCCGGGCCAAGCCCGAGGCCGTCCTGCGCGAGGCCGAAGGAGCCCTGGCCACCTTGGCCTCCGAGTGGGAGAAGACCTTCGCGGCCTTTAGGGAGGCCGGCTCGCCCGTCCCGCCCGTCCTCATCGTGGTCTGCGACAATACCGATCTTGCCAAACTGGTCTATGAACACATCAGTCGGGGCGAGGTAATCCACGAATTGGTGAATACCGACGGCCGGCAGGTCACCTTCCGCATCGACAGCAAACTCCTTGCCGAAGCGGAAGCCGCCCTGGAGGGCGAGACGAAGGGGGAGGCCGCCGAGCGGCTGAGAAAGACGGTCGACACCATCGGCAAGCTTGCATGGGAAGGGGAGGGCGACCCGCCGGGCAAGGACATCCGCTGCGTGGTCTCGGTGGGGATGCTCACCGAGGGCTGGGACGCCCGGAACGTCACCCAGATCTTAGGGCTGCGGGCCTTCACCTCCCAGCTCCTCTGCGAACAGGTCGTGGGCAGGGGTCTGCGGCGCCTGAACTACGACGATTTCACGGAGCCGGAGTACGTGGACGTCTACGGCATCCCCTTCGAGGTCATCCCGGTGAAGAAGAAACCGGTGGGCCGGGCCGATGGCCAGCGGGTCTCCACCCTCGTCCGGGCCCTGCCCGACCGCCGCCACCTAGAGATCACCTTTCCCCGCGTGGAGGGTTATGTCTTCGACGTCAGGAGCCGCCTCCGTCTCAACCTGAAAGCCGTGCCCTATCTCCAGATCGATCCTTCGAGCGAACCCACGGAGGTGACCGTCAAGCCGGCCGCCGGGTACCGCATCGGCCGGCCGGACCGCCTCGGCCCGGGCCGGGAGGTCGTCCACGACCGCAACCCATTCCACCGCGAGAAGAGGCTTCAGGCCAGCGTCTACGAGATCGCCGCCGAGATTACCTGGCGCCTCAAGGAAAAACGGGAGGAATGGACCGCGCGGCATACGCTCTTTCCCCAGGTCTTAAACTTCGTGTGGGAGTACATCGAGGAACGGGTCGTGGTGGCCGAAGGCGGTTTTCTCGAAGATATCGCCTTGCTCAAATACAAGCAGCGCATCATCGAACGGCTGCTTGCGGCCATCGAACCGGACACGTTGGGCGGGGAACCGCCGCTTCTGCCGGTCATCGAACGTTTCCGGCCCACAGGTTCTACCGGGGAGGTGCTCTTTCGCACCAGCCGCCCCACGGTGGGCACGACGAAGAGCCACATCAGCCATGTGGTCCTGGACGCACCCCAATGGGAGCATAGCGTGGCCTATCAACTGGAGCGGATCCCGGAGGTGATGGCCTATGCCAGAAACGCCCACCTGGACTTCACCATCCCCTACGAGTGGCAGGGCGTGCGCCACGAGTACCGCCCCGACTATCTCGTCCGCTGGCGGCTTCCGGATGGGGGAGAGGTGAAGGTCATTCTGGAGGTCAAGGGTTTCGAGACCGAGCAGGACCGCCAGAAGGAGGCCGCGGCGCGGCGGTGGGTGCGGGCGGTGAACCATCACGGCGAATGCGGCCGCTGGGCCTTCACGGTCTGCCGGGACCCGCAGGGGGTGCGGAAGCAAATCCTGGAGGCGGTTTCGGTATTCATGGTCCCCCCCGCGAGCTGACCGCGGCCGTCCGAAACAGCGTAAGCATCGACTGGTCCTCCCGCGAGAACGTGCGGGCGGGCCTGCGGGTCACTGTGAAGCGGCTCCTGCGCCGGTACGGCTACCCTCCCGAGAAACGCGACCAAGCCGCGGATGCCGTGCTCGAACAAGCGGAAGCCATGACGGATGGGGAAAAGTGAGTCATAAGGCACGAGGCGCGAGCTATTAGTCAGTAAGGCGATTGGTCGCGGGTGACGAAGTATCCGAGAATACCGAAGGCGTTCCTGCCTCCCCTCCATGGCCGAGAGACCATCACGCTTTCGTGCGGGTCTTTCCACATGGTACAATAACTTTGGTGGATTCTCTTTGTATAGACAAGAGTGATCTCCGAAATGGGGTGAGGCCATGACCCGGGTAGCCGTCAGCGAGTCCGTACTTCGCTGGGCGCTGGAGCGCTCGGGCAAGGCCGCCGAACTCAAGCAAAAGTTTGCCAAACTCTCCGAATGGCTGGAGGGCATAAGCCAGCCCACGCTGCGGCAGCTCGAAGACTTGGCGAAGGCCACCGCGACCCCGTTCGGCTATTTCTTCCTCGCCGCGCCGCCGGAGGAACGCCTACCCATCCCCCACTTCCGTACATTGGGCGACGAATCCCCGCGGCGGCCCAGTCCCGACCTCCTCGAGACCGTCCAAACGATGGAGCTGCGCCAGGCCTGGATGCGCGAATACCTTATCGAGCAAGGACAGGAGCCGCTCCCCTTTGTCCGTTCCGCAGGAATCCAGGATGAACCGCGCCAGGTTGCCAAAGAGATAAGGCGCCTCTTAGGCCTCACGGAAACGTGGGCGGCCGAGGAGCCCACCTGGGAGGCGGCGCGGCGGGAATTAATAAGAAGAATTGAAGACACCGGCATCCTCGTGGTGGTAAACGGCGTCGTCGGTAACAACAACCGCCGCAAGCTGGATCCCACCGAGTTCCGCGGCTTCGTGCTCGTGGATGAATATGCTCCGCTCGTCTTCGTCAACGGTGCCGATGGCAAGGCGGCGCAGATGTTCACGCTGGCGCATGAATTGGCGCACGTGTGGTTCGGGCGTAGCGCCGCGTTCGATTTAAGGGAATTTCGACCCGCCGATGACGCGACCGAACAGGCCTGTAATCGGGTGGCGGCGGAATTTCTTGTACCGGAGAATGCGCTGCGCGATCTCTGGCCTCGTCTCCGGCGAGTGTCCGAGCCGTTTGAGGAGATCGCCCGCCATTTTAAAGTGAGCAGACTGGTCGCCCTCCGAAGAGTTTTCGAACTGGACTTGATTACGAACGATCGCTTTTTTGAGTTTTACCGGATCTATCGGGAGGATGAGCGCCGTAACCCCGAACGTGAACAAGAGGGAGGCAACTTCTACGCCAACCAGAATCTGCGCCTCGGCCGGCGCTTTGCCGAGGCGGTGATCCGGGCGGCCCGGGAAGGGAGGATTCTTTACCGCGAGGCGTATCGGTTGACGGGGCTTTATGGGAAAGCCTTTGAGAAGTACGCTGAATTTCTTGGCTTAGGGGCCTCGCCATGAGTGGGCAGATATATCTACTTGACGCCAATGTGTTCATCGAGGCCGCCCAGGGTTATTATGCTTTCGAACTCGCCCCGGGTTTCTGGCAGGCCCTGCTTTATCATGCCGTGAATGGACGGATTCAAAGCATCGATCGCGTCAAGGATGAACTACAACGTATCAATGATGAACTCAAGGATTGGGTGAATGGTGACTTTCACGTCTTTTTTGTCTCTACCGACCAACCTGATGTTATTGAGGCTTATCGGAAGATCATGGAGTGGGTGGACCGTTCAAGCCAGTTTTTAGCGGCAGCCAAAGCTGCATTCGCCAAGGACGCGGATGGATGGCTGGTCGCGTATGCGATGGCCAAGAGCTGCGTGGTAGTTACACACGAACAATTTTCCCCTGAAACAAAAAGGAGGGTCCCTATTCCGAATATGTGCAAAGCATTTGGTGTACCGTACGTTAACACATTTCAGATGCTTCGCGATCTGGGTGTAAAGCTCCGATAGAGGGGAAAATCCGCATCGCATACGCTCCCGCTCCCCATTCTTCGCCCGGATCCCCTCCCCTCTCCCCTCGGGAGAAAGGCCGGGGGTGAGGGAAATCCCCGGCCGGAAAGGTGGTGACCCCTTTGTCCTTCCGCTTCCGCAAGAGCATCCGGATCGCCAAGGGCGTGCGCCTCAACCTGAGCAAGGGCGGAGTCGGCCTGAGCATCGGCGGCAAAGGCCTCCGCGTGGGCGTCGGTCCCCGCGGCGTTTATACCTCGGCCGGCATCCCCGGCACGGGACTTTATTCCCTCAACTACCTCGGAAAAGGAGAAAGGCGAGGCGCGGTTCGGAGGGTTTCCGAAGAAGCCTCCGGCCCCGGCGGCCGAAACATCGAGCTGCCGCCGGAATTGGCCCCAAGCTCCGCCTCCACCGCCTTGGGCTGCCTGTGGTTTCTCGTTTCCTTGGTTCTTCTTTTCGTCAATTTGCCCCTGGGCGTGCTGGCGTTTATCGCCCAGATAGCCTGGGCGATCAAATCGGTCAATTCTCCCACCGGTAGGGCGAAGGAGTATTTCCGGCAAGGACAAAGGGCGCTTCAGGGCGGCGAATGGAAAAAGGCCCTGGAATCATTTTTACGAGTCTTGGAATTCAAACCGGATATCCCTTCCGTCCATCGTACCGTGGCCTTTCTCTATCTAAGGTTGGATAAACCGGAAGAATCTCTCGGCTATTTCACCAAGTATCTGGACGTTCATCCGGAAGACATTCCGGCCCGACTGGGCTATGCCCTGGCCCTGGAACGTACCGGTAACTACCGGAAAGCCATCGAAGTCCTGCAAAACCTCCCGCCGGAAACAAGGCAAGAATTACCGGTGATCAATATCCTGGCCCATGCCTTCCTCGGTCTGGGCCGGCCCGAATTGGCCCTGGAGGTACTGGAGAAAGGTCCCCTCCGCAGCCGGAGGGCAATGGATGAAGACATGAAGCTTTTTCGCTATTTATTGGGTTTGACCTATAAAGAACTCGGGGAGCCTAAAAAGGCCTTGAAACAATTTCAAAAGATCTATGTCGAAGACGCCGATTACGAAAACGTCAAAGACATTTTACGCGAATTGGACCCTTCGTTTGAAGGATAAATACTTGCCGAACGGAGATCTCCGGCCCTGGTTCGGCCCGGGATATCCGCCGGACGAGCCGAGAGTCAAAAGTTCGCGAGTCGCGCTTCGCGGTTAACGAAGTCAACCCGGCGCATGGCGTCAAAGGATTCGGGCGGTAAAGGCATGAACACACCCTTATACTTCCCGCCTTCCCCTGTTTCTTTGGGCCCCTCGGGAGAGGGGATTAAGGGGTGAGGGAAATCCCCGCATTCCGGGGTCCCGTGCTCCACGAATTTCCTCACCCCCTTCCCCCCTCGGGACAGGAGTCAGGGGCGGTGGAGATAATCCGTTCCGGCCTATCAAGGCGTTTGAACCTGAACAGGGCTGACGGCTGAGCATCGATTCCTATTTCGGGTTCCAATTTACCCTTTAAAGTCGTTATATCCTATGCCCTGGACCTAAAGTTGCTCTTCCATATTTGAGGGCCATTAGGTTGATCGTAGAAGAATTGCTTGATAAGGATGCTTCCTTTACCATCCGGAAAGGCCTCAAAGATGACTCTACTTCTGGGTGCCATGTAATTACGGACCTTTTCTGCGTTTCCTTGCACGCATCCGCTGGTGGTATAAATAGAGCCATAAAATTCATAATACGTACCATCCGTAAATAATAAGAAAAGCTGGGTACCCGGCCATCTTTCCGGGCATTGCCGTCAATTTTTTCTAAGCCCCTCTCCTCGGGAGGGGCCAGGGGTGAGGAAAAGGTTCGGAAACCGCCGCGCGGGGTAAGCTAATAAGGCAATCCCAACACGAGGGCGGAGATGAATGGCATACCCAGGGGCGGAAGAACGCGCGGCCATGTTTTCCCGGATCGCCGGGCGCTACGACCGGATCAACGCCGTTTTGAGCTGGGGCCTCATCGGGCGGTGGCGCCGGGCGCTCCTCCGACATCTGCCGGCGGATTTGCGGCCCCGGGACATCCTGGATCTCTGTTGCGGCACGGGGGCCATGACGGAAATATTGACGAGGGCCTATCCCGCGGCCGCCGTTTGGGCCGTTGATTTCGCCCCCGGGATGCTCGAGCGGGCCCGGGGAAGGTTAGCCGGGGCCCGCGGTTCCTCGCCCCGTTTTCTCCTCGCCGATCAAAACCGCCTGCCCTTTGCAAAAGACTCCTTCGACCTGGTCGTCAACGCTTTCGGCTTGCGGAACTCCGTCTTTCCCGTGCGGAGCCTGGCCGAGATGCTTCGCGTCCTGCGACCGGGCGGTTGCCTAGGCCTTTTGGAGCTGACCAGACCGGAAGGGGGTTTTTTCGGCCGGCTTTTTTCTTTTTATTTCTTCCACCTCACGCCGTTTTTGGCGGGAATCCTGGGTGGCGAGAAGGCCGCCTATCGGTACCTGCCGGCCTCGTTGGCGGAATTCTTCACCCGCGCGGAATTGGCCGCGGTCATCCGCGGCCTGGCCGAAGGCACGCTCTCCGTTATCCCCCTTTTCGGTTCGGTGGTAACGCTTTTCCTCTTCATCAAGCCGTCGCGAAAGGGAGTAGATGGATGAGGCACGTGCTGGAGCGGGCGACCCTTTTGACCCTTACCGCGCTGGCCCTCATCGTCGGCCTGTGGGCTATTCCGCGTCCGTTACCGCCCCGGGTCTCGCCCGAGACGGTCCAACCAAAGCCCTCGCCGACGGTACCGGCGCCTTCCCCCGAAGTGGTGATCCCCACGGCGGCGAGGCCGAATTACGCCCCGCTGCGTAAGGCCATGCTCGATTTCATCGCCGGCTATCCGGGGATCAGGTACGGCATTTACTTCAAAGACTTGATAAGCGGCGCCGCCTTCGGCATCAACGAGTGGCAGGTCTTCCCCGCCGCCAGCACCATTAAGGTCCCGCTCGTCTTATACCTTAACGAACTCGTGGCCGCGGGGAAGCTCGACTGGCAGGACAAGGTCGTCTACATGAGCGAACTCGATTGGCAGGGCGGGGCCGGGGCGTTGCAGTTCTTCGCCCAGGACGGTTATAAGTACTCCCTGCGGGTCCTGGCGAACCTAACCATCACCATCAGCGACAACATCTCCACCCGCATGCTCCTGCGCTACCTGGGTAAAGAGAATTTCAAGCGGTACCTATGGAGTATGGGGGCGAGTGTCGTTTATCCGGGAGGCCGCAACGAATCCACCCCGCGGGACATGGCCCTCTATCTCGAGGCCGTCCTGAACTTCGCCAAACGCCATCCCGACGGCCGCCGGCTCCTGGACGACATGGCCAATCCCATCTGGCACGTGGGTCTTCCCGGACAACTCCCCGATCACATCACGGTGGCCCATAAAGAAGGGGATCTCCCGGGAGTGGCGGCGGACATCGGCATCGTCTACGGCTCGCGGCCCTATATTCTGGTGGTGATGTCCGAGGGCGTCCCCAACGACGAGATCGGGTTCGAGAATATCGCCACCTTGAGCAAGATCGCCTATGATTACCAGGAAAGGCTCGCCGGCCGGTAGACGCGGGCCCGCCCAAAGGCCCATCAGCGGCGTAGGCCGATGAGGAAAGGCCAGACCGCGGCGGCGAGGAAGGAAACCGCGCCGAGGGCGACGAAGAACGCGCCCACCGTGGCGTCGTATTGCAGGAGGTCGAGTTTACCCAAAAGGTAGTTCCAGTCGTGTTCACCGCCGATCAAGGGCAGATTCACGGCCCGGGCGTCGGCGGCGTAACGGGCCACGTTGAGGAAGGATTGGCCGAGCCAGAAGAGGGCGAACTGGACTCCCAGCGTCCTCCCGCCGCGGGCGAAAGTGAAGGCCGCCACGCCCGGGATGAGGAGTTGCATGAGGGTTCCGCCGAGGAACCCCACGAACTCCCCAAAGAAGCTGAAAAAGACGTGGCCCGCTTCATGGAAAGGCACGTCTATCCAGTCGATAAACGTAGCCGGGCGACAAAGGAGAAAATACCCGCCGGCAAAGGCGAACACGGCGGCCTGGATCCATCGCTGAAGGGAGAATGATGCGGCAGCCGGGCGCTTATCCCGGGTCGTGGTTTCTTGATGGAACGAAGAAGGGAGGGGTTCGGGTCGCGGAGGTGCGGCCGCAGGCGGCGGCTTCTCCGGGAAGACCTCCGCCAGGAGCGTCTTTCGTCCTTCTTCGTCTTCCAGTTCGGTCAGGTCGTCGAGGGCGCCGCCGGAGACCAGTTGCGCCAGCTCCTCCCGGGTGAAAGGCCCCAGGCGTTCCCCATCGCGCAGGACGTAATAACGTGGGACGGTCATTTGTTTTGTTCCTTTCCCCTTGTCGGGATCGGCCTTCATCCCTCACCCCGCCGGGGGAATAAAAGTAACGCGTCCGGCCCCGTCCGTTTTGCCCGCGGCGAACGGCCGTTTTTATCTATACAACCCTGATGGCGAACTGCGGGCAGAGGGGCACGCAGTAACCGCACCGCAGGCAGAGATGGGGGTCGATGCTTGCCTTGCCTTCGACCATGCTGATGGCGGCATTGGGACATCCGGCGATACAGGTCCCGCAGCCCTGGCAGAGGGAGGCCGTGACGAGGACCCGTTTCCCGCCGCCGGCGATGGAAGGCGGGGGGCCGGCCGGAGGCTCGCCGGCGAAGAAGGCCACGTTGTAGTCGACCTCCCCGGGGGCCACCATCCCGAGGGCGATGGCATGGAACGGCACGGTATCGCGGACGAAGGCGATGGATTCGGCGAAGGAGTCGAGCAGGATCCCTCCGGCCAAAACCTTCATCAGGTAGACTCCCTTACCCGCCTCGTAGCTCCGGCGGATGGCACATGCCATCTCGGCCACCGTGCCGCCCAGGATCCCGCGGCCCTCGCGGTTGTAAAGGGGAAAGACCACCTCGATCTCGGGGCGTTCGGCGGCGGCCATGACCGTCCGCACGTCGTGGGTGGAGATCCCCACCGCGCCGATTACCCCCCGCGCGCGGTAATCCAGGAGACAGCGGAGGGCCCCCGCCCGCTCGTTAAAGACTTCCGGACCCACGCGGGCCGCATGCAGGTGAAAGATGTCGATGCGGTCCACGGCCAGCTCGCGGAGGGCTTCCTCTACGGCCGCCTCCATCTCTTCGTAGGTCCTGGCCGCGGACTTGGTGGCGATGACCGGCCGGATGCCGCTCGCGCGAATGGCCTCCCGGATCGGGGCGTAGGTCCGGTAGGCCTGGGCCGTGTCGACGAAACCGATGCCGGCCCGGAGGGCATGGGCGATGAGAGTGGTGCCCTCGGCCAGGGGCAGATTTTTCTGGAGGGGGCCCATGGGCAGGGCGCCGAAGCAGAGCTCGGTCACCTCGAGGCCGGTGGGGCCGAGAATGGTGCGCTTGAGGGGCAACGGATCACCTTCTTTGGTAATGAAGCAATAGGTTTTAATTTTACATTCCTGCTCCGTTTCCTTCTTCGGTCTGTTGCTTTAATGAAGAAAGCATGTTATATTTATACTTATCTGTACTTTCCGGACTATAAGGGCCTATCAACCGGGCGCTGCTTATCCAGAGCGGGTGTGCATGGCCGCGTTTATCTATTAAAAGGCTTGAGGAACGGGGGACGGGGAGTAAAAATGAAGAAGCGAGTCTTTTCCGGTATTCAACCAACAGGTAACATCCATAGAGGTACTTTTGTTGCCGGTCGCGCCTGGCGCGTTTGGGCTTCTCGGCGGGTGGATGTTTGAGGAGGGTGATGGCATACGCGGTGGTGGTAGCCCAAAGTAGCCATGACCTCCTTGTCTGCCGGCAGGCAGATAAAGGCATCCTTATGTACTTCCCTTCGGTAAGATTTCGTCCAAAGCGTCCGGTCTCCCTTCGGCAAGATAGGGATCGCGTTCGATTGACACGCTGTGGTCCCTTTTGGTATCATGAATTCGTGGACGCGTTTGACAAACGAAGAGGAGGCCCCGATGGTGGGGTAAGAAAGTGCGCCTAGGGTTCCGCCCGCCATGCGGCGGGGCCAGGTCCAAGTGGCGCAGGCGCCGAGACGAGGCGCTACACCCTAGAGGGATAAAAGCCCCGGCGGATAGGTTTCTCTTGGCCTATCCGCTTTTGTTTTTTTGGTGGAAACGTTCTTTCGGCGCGAGATCCGCGTAATCGCGCTCATGGCCCGTGGTTCGCCGCGTGGGCGCGAAAGCGGTTTACGGATTTTGGGCACTGCTCGCCGGGCCCGTTTGGTGAGGGGTGGTCTCTTGGAGCGCGATATCTTCGCCAACCTCAGTCCGCTGGATCACCGGTATTACGCTGGTAACCCCGAGCTCTTCGAGGAACTGGCGGAATACTTGAGCGAAAACGCTTATATCCGTTACCAACTCAAGGTGGAGGCGGCCCTGGCCCGGGCCCTGGCCCGTCGCGGGCTCTGCGCGCCGGCGATCGCCGAGGAGATCGTGGCCGCCTGCGCCGTGGTCACCCCGGAGGAGGTCTACGTGGAAGAGGCGGTCACCCACCATAACGTCCGGGCGCTGGTAAACTGCATCCAGCGGCGGGTGGGCCCGGGCGCCAGGCCCTTCGTTCACCTCACCGCCACTTCCGTCGATATCCTGGACACGGCCAATGCCCTGCGGCTACGGGCGGTGACCGAGGAGGTCGTCCTCCCCAGGGCGGCCGCGCTGTTGCGTCTCTTGATCGAGTTAGCCCGGCGGGAGAAGGAGACCCTGCAGATGGGCCGCACCCACGGCCAGCACGCGGTCCCCATCACCTTCGGGTTTGCCCTCGCCCAGTATGTGGCCCGTTTCGGCAATAGGCTCGAGGCCATCGCCGCCGCGGCCAGGGGCTTGCGCGGCAAGATGTCCGGGGCGGTGGGGGCCTATAACGCCAGTTCGCTTTTCTTCCCCGATCCCGAGGCTTTCGAGGCCGAAGTCCTATCCGAGCTGGGGCTGGCGCCCGCCGAGATTTCGACCCAGATCGTGCCCCCGGAATACCTGGTGGATTATCTCCACGCGGTGGTCTCGGCTTTCGGCGTTTTGGCCAACCTGGCCGACGATCTCCGCCACCTGCAGCGGACCGAGATCGGGGAGGTGGCCGAGGCTTTCGCCCCCACCCAGGTGGGCTCCTCGACCATGCCCCATAAGCGGAACCCGTGGAACTTCGAGCACATCAAGAGCCTCTGGAAGGAATTCGTCCCGCGGATGCTCACCCGTTACCTCGATCAGATCTCCGAACACCAGCGGGACTTGACCAACTCCGCTTCCGGCCGTTTCGCGCCGGAAATCGTGGTGGGTTTCGTGGCGGCCGTGGAAAGGATGAAGAGCGTTCTGGCCCGCCTGTACGTGGATCGGGAGCAGATGCGGACGAACTTCGCCGCCAGCGCGGAGACGGTCATCGCCGAACCGCTCTATATCTTGCTCGCTTACCATGGAGAACCCAAGGCCCACGAGACGGTGCGCCTTTTAACCCTGGAGGCCGAGGAAAAGGGCGTTACCCTTCGCCGGCTTTTAACCGAGCACCCGGAACGTTTTGGCTTCCTGGCCAAAATGTCCGAGGAGCAGCGGCGGATCCTGGCCGAACCCGAGCGTTACACCGGCCGGGCTGCGGCCAAAACCGAGGAAGTCTGCGCCCGTTGGGAGCGGCGGTTGGCGGAGATGGGGTTTTAAAACGAGGAAAGGTCGCCAGGTATTTTATCTGCGCCGGAGGGGAGTCCATGTTTCTGGAGATGGAGGCCGCGTTGGAAGAGGAAATACGGGAAGAGTGCGGAGTCTTCGGGATCTTCGCCGAAGATCCCGGGCTCGAGGTGGCCTACCTTACCTTTCTTGGGCTGCTCGGCCTGCAACACCGGGGCCAGGAGAGCGCGGGCATCGCCGTGACCGACGGGACGCGGGTGGCCTGCCATAAGAACCTGGGATTGGTTCGGTCGGCCTTCCGGCCCGAGGACTTGAAGGGTCTGACCGGTTTTGCCGCCGTGGGGCACGTCCGGTATTCCACCACCGGGACGACTTCCCTGGCCAACGCCCAGCCGCTCGTCGCCCGCTTCTCCCGGGGGACCATTGCCTTGGCCCATAACGGGAACCTGGTCAATGCCGACGCCCTCCTGGTGGATCTCGAGATGGCCGGGTCGGTCTTTCAGTCCACCTCGGACACGGAGGTCATCCTGAACCTCCTCGCCCATTTCAGCCGGGAACCTTTTCCGGAAGCCCTCCGCCGGGCCGCCGAGAGGCTTGTGGGTTCGTATTCCCTGGTGATGATGACCCGGGATACTCTCTACGGGCTTAGGGACCCCCACGGGAACCGCCCGCTTTGTCTGGGGCGCCTGGAAGGTGGGTACGTACTGGCCTCGGAGAGCTCGGCCCTCTCTTCCATCGGCGCCAAGTTAATCCGGGACGTGGCCCCGGGCGAGCTCATCACGGTCGACCGGGAGGGGTTGCACTCCGAGATCCTCCTCCCTCCGGCCCGGCGCGCCATCTGCGCCATGGAATTCATCTATTTCGCCAGGCCGGATAGTGTCATCGAGGGCCGTTCGGTACACGAGGTCCGTAAAGAGCTGGGCCGGGAATTGGCGCGGGTCCATCCCGTCGAAGCGGATCTGGTGGTCCCCGTCCCCGATAGCGGGTACTCCATGGCCGTGGGTTTCGCCGCCGAGGCAGGTCTGCCGCTGGATATAGGGCTCATCGCCAATCGTTATGTGGGCCGGACCTTTATCCAACCCCAGCAGGAACTCCGCAAACAGGGGGTCACGATCAAGCTCTCGCCCATCGAGGCCGTCCTCCGTGGTAAACGGGTGGTCATCATCGACGACTCCATCGTGCGGGGCACCACCACGAGCATCCTCATCAGGCTCCTGCGGGACGCCGGGGCCAGGGAGGTCCATATGTGCGTGAGCTCGCCTCCCTATACCAACCCCTGCTATTACGGGATCGACGTCCCGGCCAAGCGCGAGCTCATCGCCTCCTCCCATACCGTAGAAGAGATCCGGCGTTTCATCAACGCCGATACCCTCCATTATCTCCCCATGGAGAGCCTTCCGCGGGCCATCGGCCTGCCCCTCGACCACCTCTGTCTGGGGTGTTTCAACGGGGAATACCCCACCGAGATCCCGCGGGAGAACGTGGGAAAAAATCGTCTGGAAAAGGGGGTTTAAGATGGGCTGGACCTATCGGCAGGCCGGGGTAGACATCGAAGCGGCGACGGCGTTGAAGAAACGCCTCAAAGAGCTGGTCAAGAGCACCTTCGTCCCCGGGGTCCTGGGCGAGCTGGGCGGTTTCGGCGGACTCTTCGCCGTGCCCTCCGGGTTCCGGGACCCCATCCTGGTGGCCAGCACCGATGGAGTGGGCACGAAGCTCAAGATCGCCGTCCTGGCCGGGCGCCACGACACGGTGGGCCGGGACCTGGTCAACCACTGCGTCGACGACCTCCTGGTCCAGGGGGCCCGACCCCTATTCTTTCTCGACTACTTCGCCACCGGGCGGCTCGTCCCGGCGCTGGTGGAGGAAGTCGTGACGGGACTGGCCGTGGCCTGTCGGGAGGCCGGTTGCGCCCTGATCGGAGGGGAGACGGCGGAGATGCCCGGGATGTACCGCGAGGGGGAGTACGACCTCGCCGGGACGATGGTCGGGATCGTCGAGCGGGAGGCCCTCTTGCCCCGGGGGGATGTGGCCGCGGGCGATCTCGTCCTGGGGCTCGCCTCCAACGGCCTCCACACCAACGGTTATTCCCTGGTGCGCCGGCTCTGTCTGGAGGAGATGGGGATGCGTCTCGACGAGTACGTCCCCGCCTTCGGCCGGACCCTGGGGGAAGAACTTTTGCGGATCCACCGGAACTACGAACCCCTCGTCCGGCCCCTCCTGGCCGCGGGGCTGGTCAAAGCGCTGGTCCACCTGACCGGCGGCGGGTACCAGGGGAACATCCCGCGCGTCCTCCCTCCCGGGCTCGGGGTGCGGATCGATCCCTCGGGGTGGCCGGTCCAGCCGATCTTTTCCTTCTTGGCCGCCCGGGGCCGCATCGCCCGGGAGGAAATGTTCCGGACCTTCAATATGGGCCTGGGGCTCCTCCTCATCGTGGCGCCCGCCGTGGAGGAGCGGGTCCGGGAACTCCTGGCCGTCCGGGGCGAGGAGGTCTACCGCGCCGGGCTGGTGGTCGAAGGCGCAGGGGTGGAGATCGCAGGGGAGTGAGTCCCACCCCCATGGTTTGGGAATGGTTTGGGGGAGGGGACGAAAGATGCCAGGGGACCTTCTCCTGCCCGGAGAGGGACCCGGGTGAGGTGGTGGAAAGTGGGTTTGCTCCGGGTGGCGGTCTTCGTCTCGGGCAATGGGTCGAATCTCCAGGCCTTGCTGGATAACCTCACGGGCATGGTGGAGTTCGTTTTGGTGCTTGCGAACAAACCCGATGCCTATGCGCTCGTCCGGGCCGGGAAGGCCGGCGTGCCGACGGCGGTGGTCCGTTACGAGGACTACCCGCATCGCGCCGCCTTCACCCGGGCCATCCTCGACCTGGTCACCGAGAAGAAAGTCGATCTTATCTGTCTCGCCGGATTCAACCGGATTCTGGATCCGCTCTTGATCGAGGCCTTCCCCCTGCGCATCATGAACACCCATCCGGCCCTGCTCCCGGCCTTCGGAGGCGAAGGCATGTTCGGTCGCCGCGTCCACGAGGCCGTCCTGGCCTCCGGAGCAAAGATCAGCGGGGCCACGGTCCACTTCGTTACCGCCGAGACCGATAGGGGCCCCATCATCCTCCAGGCGGCGGTACCGGTCTTGGACGACGACACCCCGGAGACGCTGGCGGGAAGGGTCCTCGCCGCCGAACACCGCCTCTATCCCGAGGCGGTGAGGCTCTTTGCCGCCGGAAGACTCAGAGTGGAGGGGAACCGGGTTCGCATCATCCCGGGCTAAATCACCTTTTCCCTTTAGCGGGCACTCCAACCAAGATAGAGGGGGTATTATCGAATGATCGAGATCCGACGGGCTTTGCTGAGCGTCTCGGATAAACGGGGGCTGGTGGAGTTCGGCCGGGGGCTTCTCCGTTACGGGGTGGAGCTCGTCTCCACCGGAGGGACCTATAACGTCCTGAAAGAGGCCGGCCTACCGGTAACCTACATCTCCGAGGTGACCGGCTTCCCCGAGATCCTGGACGGCCGGGTCAAGACCCTCCATCCCGCCATCCATGCCGGTATCCTGGCCCGCCGAGACGACCCCCGGCACCTGGCCCAGCTCGAGGAGGCCGGGATCAAACCCATCGATCTTGTGGTGGTCAATCTCTATCCCTTCGCCGCCACCGTGGCCAGGCCCGGGGTCACGCCGGCGGAAGCCGTCGAGAACATCGACATCGGGGGACCGAGCCTCATCCGGGCGGCGGCCAAAAACCATGCCGGGGTGGTGGTCATAGTCGATCCCGAGACCTATCCCCTCCTCCTGGCGGAGATGGAAGCCCACGGGGGGAAGGTCACCTTGGAGTTCGCCCGGGCACGGGCGGTGGAGGCCTTTGCCCATACCGCCGCCTATGATGCGGCCATCCACCGTTACCTGGCGGGGACCGGGGACCAGGTCTTCCCGGCCCTGTTGGAACTGCGTTTTGAGAAGGTCATGGATCTCCGCTACGGCGAGAACCCCCACCAGCGGGCGGCCTTTTACCGGGATCCGGGTTTTCGCGGTTTCGGCGTAAGCGAGGCCGAGAAGCTCCAGGGGAAGGAGCTCTCCTTCAACAACATCGGCGATGCCGACACGGCCATGCACCTGGCGGCCGAGTTCGACCCGCCGACGGTGGTGGCGGTCAAGCATGCCAACCCTTGCGGAGTCGGGACCGGCCCCGACCTTTTGACCGCCTTCCGCAAGGCCTACGAGTCCGATCCCGTCTCCATCTTCGGGGGGATCATCGCCGTCAACCGGGAACTGGACGGCGAGACCGCCCGGGCCATGGCCGAGTTATTCCTTGAGATCGTCATCGCCCCCTCTTTCAGCGAAGAGGCCCGGAAGATCCTGGCGGCCAAAAAGAACCTCCGCCTCCTTCGGCTTGCCTTCCCCGCGCCGGGTGACCGACCGGGAGAGGGGTTCGATCTCCGGCGGGTGTCCGGGGGGCTCCTGGTCCAGGACCGGGATCTGGCCGACTATCGGCCGGCGGACCTGGTGGTCAAGACCAAAAGGCCGCCGACCGAAGCCGAGCTTCACGACCTGGCCATGGCCTGGAAGGTGGTTAAATACGTAAAATCCAACGCCATCGTCCTCTGGCGGGACGGCAGGACGGTGGGCATCGGTGCCGGCCAGATGAACCGGGTCGGCGCCGCCAGGATCGCCATCGCCCAGGCGGGGGAGAAGGCCAGGGGGGCGGTCCTGGCTTCGGATGCCTTCTTTCCCATGCCCGATACGGTGGAGGAAGCGGCCAGGGCCGGGATTACGGCCATCATCCAGCCGGGCGGTTCCATCCGGGACGATGAGTCCATCGCCGCCGCCGACAGCTTCGGCCTGGCCATGGTCTTCACCGGGATGAGACATTTTAGGCACTGAGGGGAGCTGAGATGTCCGCGCAAGAGATCTATGACATCAATGAGATCAAAAAGATCTTACCCCATCGTTTCCCCTTCCTGCTCGTCGACCGCATCCTCGAGATCGGGGAGAACCGGTGTGTGGGGCTCAAGAACTTTACCGCCAACGAACCTTTTTCCCAGAAGTACTTCGGCGGAATCTATCCCATGCAGGGGGTCCTCCAGGGGGAGGCCATGGCCCAGGTGGCGGCCTTCCTCCTATTGGCCAGGGTCGCCCAGCCCGGGGATCTGGCCTACTTCGCCAGCATCGATCGGGTCCGTTTCCGGCGGCCCGCCTTGCCCGGAGATCAGCTGCGCATCGAGGTGACGGTGGATAAACTCCGCGCCCGGGCCGGGCGCTTTATCGGTCGTTCCTTCATCGACGGGAAGATCTCCTGCGAAGCCCGTTTTACCTGTATGATGGCACCAAAAGAAGAGAATTAAAGCTCTAGGCCTACGGCCCCTTTCTCCGACTCGGAGAGGAGGCTTGAAGAGGTGAGGTTGGGTACAAAAAACCAAGAGAAGATCGTTTTAACCGAAAAGGGTCCGCAAAATTGTTTGTGGGAGGGAGAGAAGTGCTTCTCGTCCGTTCGGAACTGCCCGGCCTGCCGGCCCCGCGGCGGGGGAAGGTCCGGGATATCTACGACCTTGGTTCCCAGCTCCTCATCGTCGCCACCGATCGCGTCTCGGCCTTCGACGTGGTCCTGCCCGATCCCATCCCGGACAAGGGGCGGGTCCTGACCGGCCTCACCGTCCACTGGTTTGCCCGGACGCGGGAGATCGTCGCCAACCACCTGCTAACGGCCGATTTCGCGGAGTTCCCGGCGGTCCTGGCCCCCTTCCGGGCGGTGCTGGCCGGCCGGAGCATGCTGGTCCGCAAGGCCCAGGTGCTACCGGTGGAATGCGTCGTCCGCGGGTACCTGGCCGGTTCGGCCTGGAAGGAGTACCGGACGAGCGGAAGGGTGGGTGAACACCTCCTCCCGCCGGGGCTGCGGGAGAGTGAGCGGTTACCGGAGCCCCTCTTTACCCCCACCACCAAGGCCGCCACCGGCCACGACGAACCGCTTACTTTTGCCCAGGTGGAAAGGTTGATCGGCCGGGAGCTGGCCGCGCGCGTGCGGGACCTTTCTTTAGCCCTCTACCGCTTCGGCGCCGCCCGAACCGAGGAACGGGGGATCGTCCTGGCGGACACCAAGTTCGAGTTCGGCCTGGTGGACGGGGAACTCCTGGTGGTGGACGAGATCCTGACCCCGGACTCCTCCCGTTTCTGGCCGCTTGACGGCTACGCGCCGGGGGGACCGCAACCGAGTTTCGACAAACAGTTCATCCGGGACTATCTGGAGCAGAGCGGTTGGGACAAGCGGCCGCCGGCGCCTTCCCTGCCGACGGAGGTCATTGCCGGCACGGCGGCGCGTTACCGGGAGGCCTACCGAAGGCTGGTGGGCCGGGAACTGGGAGGGGAAGAAGGATGAAGGTTTTGGTCATCGGGAGCGGCGGCCGGGAACACGCCATCGTCTGGAAACTGGCCCAGAGTCCCTCGGTGCGAAAGATCTACGCCGCGCCCGGCAACCCCGGTATCTGGGACCTGGCCGCGCCGGTGACGGTCGATCATAACAACATCGCGGCCCTGGCCGATTTCGCCGCCGCCGAGGGGATCGACCTCACCGTGGTGGGGCCGGAGATCTATTTGGCGCTGGGGTTGGTCGACGAGTTTGCCCGCCGGGGGCTTTTGGTCTTCGGGCCGACCAAAGCGGCGGCGGTCATCGAAGCGGAGAAAGCCTTCGCCAAGGACTTCATGGCCAGGCACCACATCCCCACCGCCGACTACGCGGTCTTTTCCGATTACGAGCGGGCCCGTGACCATCTGCGGGCCCACGGCGCACCGGTGGTGGTCAAGGCCAGCGGTCTGGCTGGAGGGAAGGGCGCTTTTGTCTGCCAGAGTCTAGACCAGGCCGAAGAGGCTCTTGCCGACCTTATGGTCCGGCGCGTCTTCGGCGAGGCCGGAGAGAAAGTGGTCATCGAAGAGTACCTCACCGGGGAAGAAGCTTCGTTGCTCGTCCTGACCGATGGCGAGAGGGCCTGGCCTTTCCCTTTGGCCCAGGATCATAAACGTGCCTACGACGGTGACGAAGGCCCGAACACCGGCGGCATGGGCGCCTACGCCCCGGCCGGGGTCCTTCCGCCGGTAGAGATCGACCGGGTCATGGAGACCATCGTCTATCCCACTTTAAAAGGTTTGGCGGCCGAAGGCCGGCCTTACCGCGGCGTTCTTTATGTGGGGTTGATGATCGCTCCCTCCGGGCCGAAGGTCGTCGAGTATAACTGTCGCTTCGGCGACCCGGAGGCCCAAGCGGTCTTGCCGCTTCTGGTGACGGACTTCGCCTCCCTCTGCCTGGCGGCGGCTGCGGGCCGCCGGCCGGCGGATCCCCCGGTCTTCTCCGGGCAAAGCGCGGTCTGCGTGGTCCTGGCTGCCGGCGGCTACCCCGGCGATTACCGGAAAGGGGACGTCATCCACGGCCTGGACGTAGCCACGCACCTCTCGGAAGTGCTCGTCTTCCACGCCGGTACGGCCCTGCGCGGCGGCGAAGTGGTCACCGCCGGCGGTCGGGTGCTGAACGTGGTGGGCCTGGGGCCCGAGTTTACCGTGGCGCGCGAGCGTGCCTACGCGGCCGTCTCCCGGATCGAGTTCGCCGGGATGCATTACCGGCGGGACATCGCCTGGCGCGAAATGCGACGGCGGATGTTGTCGTAGGGCCGCCTCGACGGACCGTATATACCGGTAACGAAAAAGGGGGGGATCCGCCTGACCGAGGTCGAGATCTATACCGACGGCGCCTGTCTCGGGAATCCCGGACCGGGGGGCTGGGCGGCCATCCTCTGCCTGGGGGAACACGAAAAGGAACTCTCCGGTTTTGAACCCAGGACCACCAATCAACGGATGGAGCTTACCGCGGCCCTCCGCGGTCTCCAGGCCTTGAAGTACCCCTGTCGGGTCAAGCTTTACAGCGACAGCGCATACCTCGTCAACGCTTTCCGTCAGGATTGGTTGGGACGCTGGGAGAAGAACGGCTGGATCAACGTGCGAAAGGAACCGGTGGAAAACCAGGATCTCTGGCGGGAGTTGCTGCGGATGAACCGCCTTCACCGCATCGAATGGATAAAGGTCCAGGGCCACGCGGATAACGCTTATAACAACCGTTGCGACGCCCTGGCCCGCGCGGCCATTAGTCGGGGAATGGAGACTGAAACTTCAACGCGGTAAGGAACCCTTCGAGGCTATTCGGGACGAGATAACCCGTTAAGGTTAACAGATCGTCTTTGGTATGGCACGAGCCCCACCGGATGATCCTGGCGGTGGTGTACCCGGCCGCCTTGACCAGATCGATGGTGTGGGGGTTATAACGGCCGAAGGGATAGGCGAAGGCGGTCACGGTGCGCTTGGTCTTTTCCTTCAGGAGGCGCCTGCTGGTGAAGATCTCCGCGCGCAGCTTTTTTTCGTTCCTAAATACGGATGCGACAGACTATGGGAGCCGATGGGCATGCCGGCGGCCGCTATTTCATTGAGCTGGGCCCAGGAGAGGAAATTTTTTTGCCGATGGCATTGGTATAGACAAAAAAGATGGCCACGAAGGGGGCGAGGGTTACCCTGTAGGTCAATATGGGTATAGAGGTGGAGGAGTCTACGTGCCTCCCGGTCTCGGTACTCGCGCCAGAGAAGAGCTGGAAGAATTACCATGGTAAATAGCGCCAGGAACAACCATAGGGATGGCTTGCGCCTCTTTTTTCTCCTAGTCCGAATGGTTTAAAAGCGGTTGAAAAACCTCAAGCTGGGGTCCAAACTCACCCCCCGGCCCTCTCTTCGATTAAGGGAAAGGTGGTGCCTGCAGGGCGGGGGTGAGTTCAGGCTTCTTCATAACGCTTTTAAAGAGCTTTTTTCTTAGCCTTTCCCTCCATTAACGTAAAAGTTCCGGCAAGGGCAAGAGGTAAAAATCAAGCCTAAAAAGAAAAAGCCGCCGATCGCGGCAAGCTTAGAGGATCAAGAATAATAGCAAGGAAATCAGTTGAAGAGCGCGCTGACGGAGATGTTCTGGTGGATCCGGCGGATGGTATCCCCCAGCAGGGGGGCGACGGAAAGGATCTTGAGGTTGGCCGGACGCCGCTCGGGCGGAATGGCGATGGTGTTTGTGACCACGATCTCCTTGATGGCCGGGTGGTTGAGCCGTTCCAGGGCCGGCGGTGAGAAGACGCCGTGAGTGGCCAGGATGTGGATCTCCGGCAGCGCCCCCCGGGACAGAAGGGCCTCGATCACCTGTTCCACGCTCCCCCCGGTATCGATGATGTCCTCGATGATGATGGGCTGCATACCGTCTACTTCGCCGATGACGAAGGTCGTCTGGGCCACGTTGTGGGCCGGACGGCGTTTGTACATGACCCCCAGAGGAAGATCGAGCATGGTGGCGAGTTTCTCGGCCTTCTTTACGATCCCCGCGTCGGGGGCGATGATCACGCCGTTGGCGATACCCTTGCCCCTGATATACTGGGCCAGCATCGGCAAAGCGGTCATATGGTCCACGGGGATGTTGAAGAATCCTTGGATGGCCGGGGCGTGGAGGTCCATGGTCAAGACGCGATCCGCGCCAACGGTGGTGATGATGTCCGCGACCATGCGGGCGGTGATGGGCTCACGGGGAGCGGTCTTCTTTTCCTGGCGGGCATAACCATAATAGGGGATCACCGCGGTGATGCGGCCGGCCGAGGCGCGCTTTAAGGCATCGATCATGATCAGGAGCTCGACCAGGTTTTCGTTGACCGGTGCCGAAAGGGGCTGGAGCACGAAGACGTCGATTCCCCGCACGCTTTCTTCGTAGCGGACGTATATTTCCCCACTGGCGAAACGGGATATATGCACGCCGCCCAGGCTTATCCCAAGAAAGTCCGCCACTTCCTGCCCCAGGGCAGGGTTGGCCGTCCCGGTAAAGAGTTTCATCTGGCCGTTATGAGGCATCTTTCCCCACCCTTTCCAGGGTCGCGGGGCCGAAAACGTAATTTCGGTCCCTTCGCTTCGCCTTTACGCCGATCGCTGGACGCGGCCGGAACGGAGGCAACGCGTACAGACTCTCAGCCGGCGGGGCGTCCCGTTAACGATGGCCCGGACGTAACGAAGGTTCGGTTCCCAGCGTCGGTGGGTTTTGATGTTGGAATGGCTGACCAGGTTACCGTTCTGTTTGGCCTTACCACAGATGGCACACTGTTTGGCCACGAGGATTTCCCCTTTCGTGCAGAATGACGTGATCAATTTTAGCACACGCCCCCGGGGCATGCAAGGGAAGACGGGTTTTCTCGACCACGGGCGAATGGGGGGCCAGGCTAAGGAAAAAGCGGTATATTTCTCGTCTTCCCCGGAGAGAAGGAGATCGCGGGCGGATCACGAACTAAAACACCGATAGTCTTCTCGCCTTCGCCGGAAGGGGGATTCCGGGCATGGAGATCACCAGGGAGCCGCGTATTCTTGAGATCCTGGAGAAATATCCCCAAAGCCGGGAGGTCTTCTCCGCCCTCGGCATGGGGTGTCTGGATTGCCTGGGCGCCGGTCTGGAGACGGTGGAGGTCGGTGCCCGGATGCACGGGCTGGACGTGGAGAAAGTCCTGGCCGCCCTCCGGCAGGTCGTGGAGATTAAAGACGAAAAGAGCAGGAATAACGGGAAGGCCCGAGAATAGTAATTAAGACTTCGTAGAGGTGAAGGCTTTGGCCCGTGAAAACGGCGGGAGTACCCGTTCTCTCGGCGCGATTAACGTTTCCCCGGAGGCCATCGCCACGGTGGCGGGGATCGCTGCCCTCGAGTGTTATGGCGTGGTCGGGATGGCCGCGCGGAGTTTTCAGGACGGCCTGACGGAACTCTTGCGCGGCAAGGATAACCTGACCAAGGGGATCGAGGTGAGCATCGAAGGGGACGAGGTAAAGATCGACCTTCACGTGATCGTGGAGTACGGGACGCGCATCAAGGAAGTGGCGCGGAACGTCATCGAACGCGTCCGTTATACAGTCGAGACGCAGCTCGGGCTGACGGTAGCGGAGGTCAACGTTATCGTCCGTGGCGTCCGGATAGGCGTCGAAGAATAAAACGTCGAGGGTTTGCCATGTCCTTCCCCCCCCCCGGGCAAGGAGGCGCAGGGGGGAAGAAGGAAAAAGGAACGCGGTGGCTTTCGACATCCGGAAAGGGGGTTTCATTGCTTGCGCGCGGATCTGGTGGACGGGCAGCGGGTCTGGCAGATGCTCTCGGCCGGGACGACCCTGTTGCACGAGCACAAAGAGGAGGGCGATGCCCTAAACGTCTTCCCAGTCCCCGACGGTGACACGGGCACCAATATGTATCTCACCTTCCTCGCCGCGCTGCGCGAGGCGGAGAAGGTCGCGGCCAAGTTCCATCTCGGCCGGGTGGTGGAAGCGGCCGCCCAGGGGGCCTTGATGGGGGCGAGAGGTAATTCAGGGGTTATCGTCTCGCAGCTGTTTCGCGGGTTTGCCAAAGCGGTGGCCGGTGCGGAGGGCATCGACCGTCGGGGTCTGGTCGCCGGGTTACAGGGAGCCGTGAACATGGCTTATCAGGCCGTACGCAAGCCGGTGGAAGGGACCATTCTCACCGTGGCCCGCGAAGCGGCCAAAGCCGCCGAGGCGGCCCTCCGGCGCGGAGGCAATCTGGTGGAATTCTGGGAAGAAGTCTGTGCCCATGCCGCTCTGGCCCTGGCCAAGACACCGGAGATGCTGCCCATCCTGGCTCAGGCCGGGGTGGTCGATGCCGGCGGTAAAGGGCTGGTCGTCTTTATGGAAGGAACGCTCCGGGCGTTAAAAGGGGAAGAAGTGGTGGCGGCGGTCTCCCCCACCGGAACCATTGCCGGGGCGAGCATTCCCGTCGCTCCGGGCGAGGACGAACCCATAGATTTGACCTATCGGTATTGTACCGAGTTCCTCCTCCGCGGCCGTAACCTCAACCCGGAACAGATCAAAGTAGACCTGGCCCCCCACGGGGACTGTCTGATGGTCGTCGGCGACGAAAAGATGGTCAAGATCCACCTCCACACCAACAACCCCGGCCTCATCCTCGATTATGCAGTTCGCCTGGGTGAGATGAGCGAGATTCAGATCAACAACATGGTCGAGCAGAGCCAGCAACGGCTGGAGCGCCTGAAACAGGCCCGGTCCGCCGAGGCCGAAACGACTTCCGAACCGAAAGAGATCGGTATCGTGGCCGTGGCCATGGGCGACGGGCTGGCGCAGATCTTCCGCAGCCTCGGCGTAGACGAAGTGGTGGAAGGCGGCCAGACCATGAACCCGAGCGCCGAGGACCTTTTACGCAGCGTCGAGCGGGTGGCGGCCAAACAGGTTTTGATTCTCCCCAATAACGGCAATGTGATCATGACCGCCGGACAGGTAAGCGAGCTCACCGAGCTCCCGGTAGCCGTGGCTCCCAGCAAGTCCATCCCCCAGGGGATCGCCGCTCTCATGGCCTTTAATCCCTCCGCCTCGTTGGAAGAGAATCTGATGAACATGACCCGGGCCCTGGAAGAGGTCAAGACGGGCGAGGTAACCTATGCTGTGCGGGCCTCCAACCTTAACGGCCTCGCCATCAAGGAAGGGGATATCATCGGCTTGGTGGAAGACGAACTGGTGGCCGCGGGCCAAAAACCGACCGAGGTCCTCCAGCAGATCCTCGACCGGATGGTGGACAAAGAGGACGCCCTGATCTCCATTTATTACGGCCGGGATGTGGAGGAAGAAGAAGCGCGGGAGGCTCTGGCCACCCTCGTCGACCGTTTCCCCGCGGCCGAGATCGAGCTTTATTACGGTGGACAACCCCTTTATTATTATATCGTCTCCGTGGAATAAGGCTTTTGGACCTTCCATCGGGAGGCGGTGGCGCTGGCAAAAACAGAGGAAAGGCGGCCGGGGATCCCCCGCAGGCGTTCCCCCGGGACGGCCGGCGGACCCGCCACCTTCGGGGGGGAAGGCGCCCATTCCCGATCGATGAAGGGGCGCGCGGGATTCTTCGATTATGCCCGCGTCCACGATAAACGTACCGGAGAAGCTCGTTCCAAGCAGGAGGTGGGGACCAGGTGGCCGAGAGAATACGGATTGTGACCGACAGTACGGCCGACCTTCCCGTGGAAGTGCGTCGCACCCACCAGATCGAAGTCGTTCCACTTAACGTGCACTTCGGCGAGGAAGTGTTGAAGGACGGGGAGGAGATCTGGGCGGAAGAATTCTACCATCGGTTGAAGACCGAGGGTACCCTGGCCAACACCTCCCAGCCCTCACCCTCCGAGTTCGTCAAGGTTTACGAACGCCTGGCCGGGGAAGCCGATCATATCTTTTCCATCCACATCTCGGAGAAGATGAGCGGGACCGTATCCTCGGCCCAACTGGCGGTAGAGATGGTCCGGGATAAAATCGGGGTGACGGGGGTCGACTCCCAGCTTGGCTCCATGGCTCTTGGTTTTACGGTCATCGCCGCGGCCAGGGCGGCGCTGGCCGGGGGCCACCGGGGAGAGGTGCTTGCGGCGATCGAAAGGGTCCGGCAGAACCTGGAGGTCTTCTTTACCGTGGAGACCATGGCCTATCTCAACCGGACCGGCCGCATCGGAAAGGCCACCGCTTTTCTCGGCAGCCTCCTGAACATCCGCCCCATCCTCTCGCTCGCCGAGGGACTCATCGTGCCGGTGGAGAGGTTCCGGGGAAGCGCGGCCAAGGCCAACGTGCGGCTCCTCGAACTCCTGTCCGAGGCCATCGGGGATCAGCCGTGTAGCGTGGCCCTGGTCCATGCCGACGTGCCGGAGGAAGCGGAACGACTCAAGAGCCTTCTCCCCCGGTACGTCCGGGTCGAGGAATTATTCTATTCCCCGATCGGGCCCATCGTGGGCGCCCATGCCGGACCGGGCACGATCGGGGTTATGGCGGTGCCCCGCCTCTAGTGCGTATCGTCGGCGGACTTTTTCGCGGTCGTCGTCTCCGGGGTCCGCGCCATCCCGGCCTGCGGCCTACGGCGGAAAGGGTGCGGAAGGCCGTCTTCGACATCCTGGGGCCGCGCGTGATCGGGGCCATGGTGCTCGATCTTTTCGCCGGGGCAGGTGGATTGGGGTTCGAGGCTTTAAGCCGCGGGGCCAAGCAGGTCATCTTCGTGTAGCGCGACCGACGGGCCGTAGATCTCCTCCGTCGTAACCTAAGGGAGCTGGGGTTGACGGAAGGCGGGGAAGTCCGGGTGGTGGTCGGGGATGTCAGGATGGTCTTACCCCGTCTGGCCGAGACCGACGGCCGTTTCGACCTTGTTTTGGTCGACCCTCCTTATGAAAAGGGCCTTGCCGCCGAGACGCTGGCCCTGTTGGTCCGGGGTGGGCTTCTGACGCCGGAGGGCTTATGCGTCGTGGAACACCGGTCAACCGAGACCGTCCTTGCCCCGGAAGGGCTCGTACTGGTGGACCGGCGGGTCTATGGCGACACGGCGGTGAGTTTTTTCCGGGCCGAGGCGTAACGTTCGGAACCGGCGGCGGTCACGGGTAAGACGGATTTCCCCTGGCCATCCGAGCGGGCTTTGACCCGGCAGAGAAAGGGGATAAACGGGAGTCGGAGAAGATGAACCACGTGGCGATTTGCCCGGGAAGTTTCGATCCGGTGACCCTGGGCCATCTCGACATCATCGAGCGGGCGGCGGCCACTTTCAGCCGTACGGTGGTGGCGGTGCTCGACAATCCGGTAAAGAAACCCCTTTTTTCCACGGCCGAGCGTTGTGAGCTTCTGCGCAAGGCCACGGCGCATCTCCCGGGGGTCGAGGTTAAACATTTCCAGGGCCTTCTGGTGGACTTCGCCCGGGCCGAAGGAGCCAGGGTGATCATCCGGGGACTGCGCGCCCTCTCGGACTTTGAGGCCGAATTCCAGATGGCCTTGACCAACAAACACCTGGCGCCGGAGATCGAGACGATGTTTATGGTGACGCGGCCCGAATTCTCCTTTTTGAGCTCCAGCATGGTCAAGGAGCTGGTCCGTTTCGGCGGGAGCGTCGCCGGGTTCGTTACCCCGGAGGTGGAAGAAGCCTTGATGGCCAAAAGGGAGCTCTTGCAGAGGTGAAGGGTTTTGGCGCGGCTTAGTGTGATGATCCTCCTCGACCGACTGGAAGAGCTCCTGGCCGGTGGGTTTCGTCTGGTCGGCCGGTCGAGGATCGACGCCGAGGCCGCGCTGGAGCTTACCCAGAAAATCCGGGCCGCGCTGCCGGACGAGATCCGGCAGGCCGAATGGTTGACCAGTGAGAAGGAACGGCTCCTTTTCGAGGCCCAGGAAGAGGCCAAACGGATCTTGCGGGATGCGGAGAACTACGCGGCCAAGCTCGTCCAGGAGAGCCAGATCGTCCGGCGGGCCGAGCAGCAGGCCGAGGAGATCCTCGCCGAGGCCAGGCGCGAAGCGGCGGCCATCGAGGAGGAGGCGAAGAAATACGCCCGTCATCTCCTCTCCCAGCTGGAAGAGAACCTGGAAAGGGCCCTCCGAGTGGTGCGCAAGGGCCGTGAAGAACTTAACGAGGAGGAATAATGCGTCGTATCTCCATTGCCATCGACGGGCCGGCGGCTTCGGGGAAGAGCACGGCCGCGCGGATGCTCGCTGAACGTTTAGGCTATATCTACATCGATACCGGGGCCATGTATCGGGCCATCGCCTTAAAGGCCCTCCGTACCGGGACACCCCTCGACGCGGTGGAGGCCCTGACGGCCCTGGCCGATCGCACCGAGCTGCGGATCCTGGGGACCCGGCCGGCCGCCGACGGGACTTCCCTCTGCCACCTGGAAATGGATGGAGAAGACGTCAGCGAGGAGATCCGGACTCCGGCGGTGACCCATGCCGTTTCGCCGGTCTCGGCCATCTCCGGGGTACGACGGGCGCTGGTCCGCCAGCAGCGGGCCATGGCCGCCGCGGGCGGAGTGGTCATGGACGGGCGGGACATCGGCACGGTGGTCCTCCCCCGGGCCGAGCTGAAGGTCTTCCTCCAGGCCGACCTGAAGGAGAGGATCCGACGGCGGCGCGCGGAGCTCGCTAACCGCGGGATCTTCTTGGACGAGGAAGAGGTTCGTCGTCAGATCGAAGAGCGTGATTATCTCGATAGCCACCGGGCCGATTCACCTTTGCGGCCGGCGCCGGACGCGGTCGTCCTGGATACGACCAGGCTCACGGTGGAAGAGGTCCTGGCCCGGCTCTTGGCCCTGGCCCGGGAGAAGGGCGCGGAGGTTCCTGATGCTCTATAGGTTCCTCGGTCTTTTCGTGCGGTTCGTCCTGGCCACCCTTTACCGCTGGCGGGTGGTGGGCCGCGAACGCATCCCCCTCCGCGGCGGTTGCGTGGTGGTGGCGAACCACTGTAACTTTTTCGATCCCATCGTTCTGGGCGCGGCCGTGCTCCCGCGCCGCATCGTCAGGTTCATGGCCAAGGCGGAGGTCTTCACCTGGCCGGTCTTGGGCCGGTTGGCCCGTTGGCTCTACGCCTTCCCGGTTCGCCGGGGTCTGCCCGACCGGCAGGCCATTACCACCGCCTTCAACGTGGTGCGGGAGGGTCACGTCCTGGGGCTCTTCCCGGAAGGCACGCGTCACCGGGACGGTCGCCTCCACGAGCTTCGGGGCGGAGCGGCCATGGTCCATCTGGCCACCGGGGCGCCGATCGTTCCGGTGGGCCTGGCCGGGACCGAGCGGTTGAAATTATTCCGTTTCCCCCGCGTGGTGGTCTGGATAGGTGAACCGCTTGTCCTGCCGGATACGGAGAAGATGTCGGAAAAGGAGGCCATCGCGGCCATCAACATCGTCATCCGGCAGGGGCTGGAGGACTGCCTGGCCCGGGCCCGGAACTTGCAGACCAAGGGGAAGCGGAGGGTCGTGGGCGCCTGATGGAAGTGATCGTCGCCCCGCGGGCCGGGTTTTGTTTCGGTGTCAAGCGGGCGGTGGAGATGGCCACGGCCATCGCCGCCAGAGCCGACCGGCCGGTCTATACCTTCGGCCCCCTCATCCATAACCCGGTGGTGGTCCGATCCCTGGCCGTTCAGGGGGTCGGAGTGGTGGAACGACCGGAAGAGGCCCGGGGTGGGACGCTCATCATCCGCTCCCACGGAGTGCCCCCCGGGTTCGTGGCCGAGGCCAGGCGGCTCGGGGTGGCCGTGGTCGATGCGAGCTGTCCCTTCGTCCGTCGGGCCCAGGAGCTGGCGGCGCGTCTGGCCCGTGACGGATATCAGGTGGTACTGGTGGGCGATCCTTCCCATCCGGAGGTGAAAGCCGTGGCGGCGGCCGCCGGTGGGGCACTGGTGGTACGGGAGGCCGCGGAGGTGGATCCACGGCGACTCCGGTCCCGGGTCGGACTTCTCTGTCAGACCACCCTCGCCGCCGAAGTCTTGGCCGAAGTGGTGGCCGTCGTGGCCCCCCGATGCCGGGAGCTTTTGGTTCATAATACCATTTGCACGGCTACGGCCCAGCGGCAGAAGGCCGCTCTGGCCCTGGCGCGGGAGGTGGAGGCCATGGTGGTGGTGGGCGGCCACGCGAGCGCCAACACCAGGCACCTGGCCGAACTCTGCCGTCGGATCGTTCCGACCTACCAGGTCGAGGGGCCGGAGGAACTCCGACCGGAATGGGTGGCCGGATGCGCACGGATAGGGCTTACCGCCGGCGCTTCCACGCCGGCTGAGCAGATCGAGGCCGTCAAGCGACGGCTCGAGGAAATGTCGCAGGAGGGGAAGTAGGGAAGCATGACCGAGGAACGACAAGGTATTCTAAACGGGCAGGAGTCGGGGCACGCCGAGGAAGAGGGGCTCTTGGCCGGGACACGGACCCTAAACAGAGGTGAGATCGTAAAGGCCCGCGTGGTCCAGGTCCACGACGATCTGGCCTTCGTCGATGTGGGCTGGAAATCCGATCTCCCCATTACTAAAGAAGAACTCTCTCTACAGCCGGTGGCCTCGGCCAAAGAGGCGGTCAGAGTCGGCGAGGAGATCGAGGTCATGGTGGTCAAGGCCGACGAAGAGGAAGGGATCATCCTCTCCAAAAGACGGGCGGACCAGGAGCGCCGCTGGCGCGAGTTGGAGGAAGCCCTGGCGCGGGGAGAACCGGTCACCGGCCGGGTGATGGAAGTGGTCAAAGGCGGCCTGGTGGTGGACGTGGGAGTGCGCGGCTTCGTCCCGGCCTCGCAGGCGGCCCTCTCTTATGTGGCGGACCTGGCCCCCTTTGTCGGCGAGACCTGGACCATGCGCCTCCTCGAGGTCGACCGGGCCAAACGCCGGGTCGTTCTCTCCCGCCGGGCCATCCTCGCCGAGGAACGGGAAAAGGCGAAGGCCGAGGCCTTTGCCCGGCTCAAAGAAGGGGATGTGGTGGAAGGCCGGGTAACGAGGCTCGTGAACTTCGGGGCCTTCGTCGACCTCGGCGCCGGGGTCGAGGGGCTTTTGCACGTCTCGGAGATCGCCTGGGAACGGGTGAAGGACCCGGCGGAACGCCTGGCGGTGGGCCAGGAGATCAAGGTTCAGGTTATCAAGGTCGACCCCGAGGCGAAGAAGATCTCCTTGAGCCTGAAAGCCCTCCACCCGCACCCCTGGACCGGGGTGGCCGAACGCTTCCCCGAGGGGAGCATCGTGCCGGGCAAGGTGGTCCGTCTGGCCCCGTTTGGCGCTTTTGTCCGCGTGGCCGAAGGGATCGCCGGTCTGGTCCATCTCTCCCAGCTCGCCGAGCGGCGGGTGGGGAAACCCGAGGAAGTGGTCTCGGTAGGGCAGGAGGTCAAGGTAAAGGTCCTCAAGGTCGACGAGGCGAACCGGCGGTTGAGCCTCTCCATGCGGGCCGTGACCGAGGAGGCGGCCAAGGAGGAAGTCAAGAGCTTCCTCGAAGGCCAAGAAGATGGAAAAGTGACCATCGCCGAGCTGGTCCGGCAGAAACAGGAGGGGTCGTAAGACCCCTCTTCCTGTACTCACCCGCGCCCCTTTCTTCGAGTGAAGGGAGGGGGGACCGCAAGGAACGGGGGGTGAGTGGAAAATTTGGTTCGCGGACCTCGTTTATGGCGCCGGAGACGAAGCGCGCCAGGCGAAGATGAAGCTCGTTCCCAGGATGCGGTCCAGGGGCAGAGTTTATCTGGATCTGAAGGCGGGAAAGGCTTTCCGCGAGGAGTATCGTTGAGGGAAGGGCCAATGGGGACTAACCTTCTCCTTACTACGACTACTAAATCAAGCTCTGGGGATGGATTAAATCACCAGGGGGTGGCCCGGAAGGACCGGGGGGCGAGTTGAAACAGAATCCGTCCGTTCCAAAAGGAGCAGACATGGTAGATGTAGAAGAAAAATAGAATGAAAAATATCTCGGGCTTGGAGATTCCTGCGAGGAGAGGATCCGCATGCGTGCGCGTCTCTGGCTGCCCGCGTTCCTCGTGACCGTTATTCTCCCTCTTTTCGCCCTCTTGCCTCATCTTTCCGGACCGGCGGGTTTCGTCTCTTCGTTGGCCGATCGTCCGGTCCCCCTTGTTTCCGGGCCCGGGACAGGGCCTTTTACGGCCGTGTACCTCATCGTCGTCGACGGCCTTCGTTACGATGTGGCCCATTCGACGGCTATGCCCTTTCTTCGTGGTCTGAAACAGACGGCGGCCTGGGGGAAGGTCCGCGTGGGCCTGCCTTCTTATTCGCGGCCGGGTTATGCCCGCCTTCTGACCGGCGCGTCGACCGAACTCACCGGGCTGACGATGAACGAACAGACCAAGGCGGCGCCGGTGCCGACCGTTTTTTCCCTCGCCCGCGAGGCGGGGCTTTCGACGGCGGCCTCCGCCCACTACTGGGTAAAAGAACTCGTGGAGGGAACGTCCGGTCCGGCGGAGGGGTTCTTCCGCGGCCGTTTCATCCAATACGGGTACTTTTACCGGCAGGACGACGAGCCCGATGCGCGCGTCTTCGCCAACGCCAAGGAAATCGTCCGTCTTGACCACCCGTGGCTCGTTCTCGTCCTGCCCCCTTCGGTCGATGCCGCCGGCCATCAGAAGGGGGGGCGTTCCCCCGCCTACCGGAAAGCGGCCGCGGCGGTTGACGAGCTTCTGGCCGATTTCTACCATTCCCTGCCCAGGGGAGAGAAACATCTGGTGATCGTTACCGCCGACCATGGCCACCGGGACGCCGGCGGGCATGGTGGGGAGGAGCGGGATGCCTGTGAAGTCCCCCTCTTTCTTCTGGGGGAAGGTGTCCGTCCCGGTCGGATGAAAAGCACCATCGACCAGCTGGATATCGTCCCGACGATCGCTGCCGCCCTGGGCCTCCCGATGGCGGGGAGCATGGGGGGCCGGGTACTCGTGGAGGCGTTTGCGGAGGAGGGACCCTGGGCATCGGCCCAGGCCCGGCTGGCGAAAGCGCAAGAGGCCTATCTTCAGGCGAATAGCGACTTCTTTTCCGCCTGGCGTTCCGGATCCGGGCTCTCTTTCGCGGAGGTTTGGCGGCGTACCAGAGAGAGAGCCCTGTGGCGTGGAGCTTTCCGGCGTCTCCCGCTGGCGCTGCTGCTCGGGGGATCGGTGCTGGTCCTTTTCTTCCGCTTCCTTTTTTCCACCAGGACGCGCTGGCCGGTCCTGGCCGGGCTGGCCTTTCCCCTTTATTTCTACGCCTTTTTTCGCCTCTTGGGCGCGGATTATAGTTATAGTGTTATGCACAGCGCCGGCCATTTCCTCGGTCGTGTTTTGATCGCCGCAGGCATGGCCCTGGCCGTCTCTACTTGGGCCGGAGCCAGTCTCCGGCGTGAAGGGGAAGGTTTCCTTCCCTCCTTGGTGGTGGGCCTCTGGACGGTAGAGAACGTTCTCTTCTTCATCTCCTGGACGGTGGCCGGTGGCGGTCTGCGGGGCTTCCTCCCCGACCTCGGCTGGCATGTCTTCTTCCTCGTCCAGGCGGTTCTGCTCCCCCTCACTTCGCTTTATGCATTGTTCGGCTGGTGGTATGAGCTGGGTATCAAAAAGAAGAGGCCGCGAGAAGTTCCGGTATCAACCTGACCGGTTGATCCCGGTCCCGGCTTACTCCCGGTGGGGGAACCGGGATGGTTCAGTAAACGTCCGGGTTCCAGGCCTGGAGGCCGGGAGGAGATCGAAGAAAAAAGAAGAAAGTCTTTGCGGGGTCGAGGCAAGCCCCCTCGCTTCTTTTTTACCCGAGAAAAGGGGCGAGGAACGAGAGCATTTCGCCCGGAAGGAGAAACGAAGATGCTGCGCCATCTCCCGCATTTTAAAGATTGGTCGGCCGGAGAGCTCCTCGAGCTTTTGGAAAAGGCCCTCTACCTTAAAGAGCACCTGGCGGATTACGCCGGGATCCTCAAGGGCAAGACCATGGCGATGATCTTTCAGAAGACCTCCACCAGGACGCGGCTCTCCTTCGAGGCCGGGATGACCAGACTGGGTGGCCATGCGGTCTATATGGACTGGCGGGCCACCAACCTCGTCCTGGCCGAGATCAAGGACGAGATCCGCTACATCGCGGGTAACGCGGATCTGGTGATGGCCCGTCTCCTCCACCATAAAGACCTGCTGGAAATGATCGCCTACGCCACGGTACCGGTGATCAACGGGTGCGACGATCGTTACCACCCCTGCCAGGCCTTCTGCGATCTTCTCACCCTCCGCGAGAAACTGGGTCGCCTCCAGGGGATCAAACTCGTCTACGTGGGCGTCTGGAACAACGTGCTAAACTCCCTGGTCGACCTCTGCCACAAGATCGGGGTTTACCTTGTGGCCATCGCGCCCATCGTCAACGAGCCCTCTTGGGATCCGGAACTTTTGGCCGCCGCCGAGCGTTCCGGGTTCTTCCGGCGGGCGGAAGACCTCCGAACCGAGGTCCGCGACGCCGACGCGGTTTACACGGACTCCTGGGTCGACATGGAATTTTTCCTGGATCCGGCCTACGAGGCGGAAAAGAAGCGCCGCCTGGAGCTGATGTTGCCCTATCAGCTCAACGCGGCCAATCTGGCCGGTTCCAGGGCGCTCATCATGCACGATATGCCCATCCACCCCGGTTATGAAATCGACCGGGCGATGATCGAGGACGAGCGGTCGATCATCTTCCCGCAATCCTGGAACCGGATGCACGGCCAGAACGCCATCATCCTCAGGTTGCTGGGACTGCTCTGACCGCGTCTCCGTCGGAGGTTGAAATTCCCTGCCGACCATCGTGATCTCCGGTTACTACGGGGCCGGAAACGCCGGCGATGAGGCCATCCTCGCCGCCATGTTGGCCGCCTTACGCGCCGAAATTCCAGGGGCCGAGATGGTGGTCCTCTCCCGTGACCCGGTGCGGACCATGGCCGAACACGGGGTAAAGGCGGTGCCCCGGGATCTGGGCCGCCATTTCTTCGACCTCGTCAAGCTCTTCCGCCGGGCCGATCTCCTTTTGAGCGGTGGGGGGGGTCTCCTGCAAGACAGTTATCCGCCCCGGTTCCTTCCGGCCTCGGTCCTTTACTATCTGGCCGTTTGCCTTCTGGCCAAACTCTGCGGGTGCCGGGTGATGCTCTACGCCCAAGGTCTCGGGCCTCTCCGGCGGCCTTTTGCCCGTCTGCTCCTCCGGACGATCCTCCCGTGGATGGATCTCATCGCGGTCCGCGACGAGGTTTCCCGGGATCTCCTCCATGAGCTGGGGATAATGCGCCGGGTCCACCTGACGGCCGATCCGGTCCTGGCCTGGCGGCCGGATTCGCTTCCGAACCCCGTACGGTCCGTTCTCCCCGCCGAAAAGCCCTATCTCGCCGTTTCCTTGCGGCCCTGGCCGGAGGAAGAACGCTGGCGGCCGGTGGTGGCCGGCGTGGTGGAGCGCGCGTTTCGCACCTGGGGAATGGTTCCGGTTTTCCTCCCTTTCGCGCGCGGGGGGGACTTTCTGGTCTGCGCCCGGGTACGGGCATGCATGGCCGAAGGGTTGCCGGCGATCATCTTGCCGGAACTGGGGCCCGCGGAGCTCTATGCGGCGGTGGCCGGGGCCGGGATGGTCCTGGGCATGCGGCTTCATTCCCTCATCTTTGCCGCCCTGGACCGCGTCCCGGCGGTGGGTCTGGCCTACGACCCGAAGGTCACCGCGTTTCTTTCCTCCCTCGGCCTGGCCGAGTTGGCGAAGCCGCTTCGTTCTCCGGAAGAGGAACTCTGGTCCACACTGGCGAAGACCTGGGAAAAAAGGGCAGAGGTCGCGGCCCGGATGGGGTCTTCCCTGCCGTGGCTGGCCGGGTTAGCCCTGGCGAACGCACGGTTGGCCCGGGGTCTCCTTCGGGAGGATTGAAGACGGAGCCGGGCAAGCTTTTTTGTTTTCTCGATGGTTCGTGTCGTGGCCCGGGATTTATACGAATCAAGGGTCCCGTTCATCGGATCCTTGATTTACCATACGAACACCGCTTCGCCGAAAAAAGAAGCATCCTGTTTGCCCCCCGGTTAACCTGCCCAGGGCGGAGCGAGAGACTAAGAAGGGATCAGTCGAGGGAGGGAATCCAGCCTTGCCAGCCGAGATCATCAGCATCGGGACGGAACTCCTCCTCGGAGAGGTGGTGGATACCAACGCCGCCTTTCTCGCCCGGCGCCTGGCGGAACTCGGGATCGACCTCTACTACAAGACGACGGTCGGGGATAACCTGGGCCGTATTGTAGCCGAGCTCAAGCGGGCCTGGGCGAGATCGGAGATCGTCATCACCACCGGTGGCCTGGGTCCCACCCAGGACGACCTGACCCGTGAGGCCGTGGCCGCGCTCCTGGGTGAGGAGCTCGTTCTCAACCAGGAAGAACTGGCGAAGATGCGGGCTTTCTTCGCCCGTCTCGGCCGGATTATGACCCCGAATAACGAGCGCCAGGCGATGTTCCCCCCTTCGGCCCGCCCCCTGGCCAATCCCGAGGGGACCGCGCCCGGCCTGGCCGTGGTCAAAGACGGCCGTTATCTCTTTGCCCTCCCCGGGGTACCGGTGGAGATGGAGCGGATGTTCGACCGGGAGGTCTTCCCCCTTCTCCGCCGACTGGTGCCGGGGTAGCCCCTTTTCTCCCGGACTTTACGGTTTACCGGGATCGGTGAGTCGGCCATGGCCGCGGCGGTACACGACCTCATCGAGGCCGGCCGGGCACCCACCGTGGCCCCTTATTTCACCCGCCGGGGCGAGACGAGGCTCCGCCTCACCGTCCGGGCGGCGGACGCCGAAGAAGCCGAGAAGCTTTTCGCCCCGGTGGAGGCCGAAATCCGGCGACGGTTGGGTCCGCACCTCTTCGGGGTCGATGAGGAGACCCTGGAAGAAGTGGTGGGGCGCCTCCTCAAAGACCGGGGACTTACTCTGGCCACGGCCGAGTCCTGCACGGGTGGACTCCTCGGCCACCGGCTGACCAATATCCCCGGCAGCTCCGCTTATTATCTGGGCGGTGTGGTAGCCTATGATAACCGCGCAAAGACCGGGGTCCTGGGGGTCCCGGCGGAGATCCTGGCCGCGCACGGTGCGGTAAGCGCGGAGACGGCCGGGGCCATGGCCGAGGGCGTCCGGCGGCTCCTGGGAGCCGATCTCGGCCTGGCCAGTACGGGGATCGCCGGTCCCGGCGGTGGTACACCGACCAAACCGGTGGGACTGGTCTACCTCGGCCTGGCCTGGGAAGGTGGGGTCGAGACGAGACGGCATCTTTTCGGGTGGGATCGGCTCGGGAACAAGGAGGCCGCGGCCCAGGCCGGGCTGGCCTTGGTCTGGGAATGGCTGACCGGGAGGAGGGAATCCCCGTCCGGCGTTTGAGGAGGGCCATTTCAAAGTCTCATCCGGCGGAGGGGGACGGAATAATTTTGATCTGGAAGAGGGCTTTCCAGCGCCATTGGGGCAATCCTGGATAAAGAGGAGTCGAAGAGGAAATGGCCCGACGGTTCTTTCTCGGCGTGATCCTGTTCGCGGTGGCCGCCGAGGTCGCCTTCCTCCTGGCCAAGGGGATTCGTTCCCGGCGGATGATCCCGGCGACCGTCTATTTCACCGATCCCCTTGGGGCCTTTTTGCTTTTCCTCGTGTCGCTTTATTGATTTAGAGGTGGTGGAGGAAGAGACAATGGACAAGCCGGCCATGGAGAGGGATTCCCTCCGGCTTTTCGTCGCCCTCTGGCTCCCTGCGCCACTGAACAGGGCGGTCCTGGCCCACCTGGACGAACTCCGGCGGGGAAGCCGCGGGGTGCGCTGGGTCCGGCCGGAGCAACTCCATCTTACCTTAAAGTTTTTAGGCGAGACGCCCCGGACCGAGCTTCCCCAGCTTTTTTCCGCCCTGGCCGAGGTGGCGGCCACGACGCGGCCCTTCTCCCTTAAGCTCGCCCCGGGCGGAGTCTTCCCGCCGAGCGGGCCGCCCCGGGGCGTTTGGCGCGGCGTTACCCCCGAGGAAGAAGGGGCGGTCCTGGCCGGTCGGGTGGAAGAGGCCTTAATCCCCCTGGGACATCCCCCGGAGAAGAGGCCCTTCCGGGCCCACCTCACCCTGGGCCGGGCCGAGCCGGGGGCCGTTTTCGATCGCGCCCTCCTCGGCCGGGATATCACGGCCGGACCGGCCGTGGTCGGGCGGCTCTCCCTCGTCCGAAGCGAGCTCCGGCCCCGGGGACCGGTCTACACCACGTTGAGGGAATGGCCGCTGGTCGGCAGGGAATAAGGAGGCGGAGACGATGGAATGGGTCGTCAAAGGACTCCCTCCCGAGGTCAAAGAAGAACTCCTCGGCCGGCTCCGGCGGGCCGAAGGTCAGCTCCGGGGGATCCAGAAGATGATCGCCGAAGACCGGGGCTGCCATGAAGTCCTGACCCAGCTGGCGGCGGTGAAGGCGGCCGTGGTCCAGGCGGCCATGACCATCCTCGGTGCCCAGCTCGCCCGGTGCGTCCAGGAAGGGGCCTCCTCCGGCCGGAGCGGCCGGGAGGCGCTGGAGGAGTTCATGGAGATCTTCAAGAAGTTTTCGTAGGCTCCGTGCACCCCCTCCTTCGGATGGGAAAATGCTTGAGGGTTCTTGGTATATCTATATCGGCTACAAGATCCTCGACGAAGATGCTTTCAACCTGGCCTTAATCGGCGCTTATTCCACATGGTTCGACATACAAAGCTGGGAAGATTTCTCTTATACTTATTCCCTCGGCATCGGGGCCAAAGGAACGCTGAATCTCTCCCCCTCGTTCGCCCTTTCGGGACTGGTCTTGTACGGCGTCTTCAACAAAAGCGAGATGACACGGGATGATATCGATGTGGTGAGCACCGATGACGTCTCTACCCTCTTTTGGGAGTTGAAGGCTGGTTATCAGATGGCCGATTCCTGGTGGGCCTTCGCCACTTATCGGCGGACGGCCCTTTCCATCGAGAACGTGGATACCACCGCCAGCGGTTTCGGCCTGGGAGTGGAGTACAGGCTCTGAGTCGAACAGCAGATAGCCATTCTAGAAAAAACCGGGGAAGGCTCGGACGGCCTTCCCTTTAATTTTTATAGCCGGTTTGGGCGAAAATCGTTTTCCGGCGAAGTAATTCTTATCTAGAGGACCATCTCCCGGTATACTTCGATTTCATCATCTAATATCGTTTGCAGGATTACTTGCCGAGCCGATCCTTCTGTTGTAAACTCATGCTAGAAGATTCTCTTTGATGGGAGCGGCCATGTCCAACGTAACGATGAAAGATGTCGCCGAGAAGGCCGGCGTCTCCGTCTCTACGGTCTCCAGAGTCCTCAATAACCGGTGCTGGGTACGGCCGGAAGTGCGTGAGCGCGTCTGGGCCGTAATTCGAGAAATCGGTTATCAGCCGAACCTGGACGCCCAGACCCTCGTCAAGGGCGGCGCGACAAGACAGATCGGCTTGCTTGTATGGGATATCACCAGTCCTTACTATGCTGAAATCGCTCTCGGAGTAGAAGAGGCCGCTTATCAGGCCGGCTACATGGTTATGCTCTGCAATTACCTGGACTTTGGGCGCCGGGATGAAGATCGGTATATCGAGGCTTTTCTGCGGCGGAGGGTCGACGGCGTAGTAGTGGCCATGGCTTTAAGCCCGGCCGGAATAGAAAAGCTTGGACTCATGGTTAAACGCGGGATTAAGGTGGCCGTCTGTCGTGAGCGCGGATGGCTGCGGGTAGATGAAGACGACTACGCGATCGAATTAGGCCTTAGCGCCGTGGACGTGGATACCCGAGCTGGAATAAAAAAGTCCGTCGACCACCTGGCCACTTTAGGACATACGCGGATCGGCTATCTATTCGGTCCGTCCGAGATGCCCGGTCAGCCCAGGCTCGAAGCTTTCAAGGCGGCTTTGGCCGAACGGGGTTTGGTATACGACCCGGCGCTGATAATTACCGGTCTCGGTTATCGACAGGCTTCCGGTGTACGCGGGATGCAAGAACTAATGGCCCGGCGGGCCGGAGTTACGGCCGTCTTGGCCTTTAACGACCTTATTGCCATGGGCGTTATGAGTTATTGTTATGAACAAGGTATCCGCATCCCAGAAGACATATCTCTTATCGGTTTTGATAATATTGAACAAAGTATGTATACATGTCCCCCGCTGACAACCGTGAATATCCCCAGGGAAGAGATCGGTCGAGAACTTTTCCGTTCTTTATTAAATACGATAAAAGGCGGACATCCGGAAATTCAGATTATCACCCCTAATTTGGTGTTACGTGGCACGACTGCTTTTGTGCCAGCGCGCATTAGTGAGTAGATTATTTTTCTAAAAGGGGGAAGGGCAATTTTTCGCTTTGACTGGTAGCGTTTTCAGTTCTCAATGTTTCCGGACAATAAAAAGGGAGGGTGAGAATGGGAAAATGACAGTATAAAAATAGAATGTTTTTGGCTTAAAAGATTTAAAAAGGAGGTTATAAGATGAAAAACATAAGGTTGTTGGCCCTTTGTGCGGTCATCTCGATCATTGCCGCCAACCTTATAGGAGCGGCCGAAGTAGCCACGGTGCGGGTTGCTTTTTGGGGCGGCAACGAAGATCTGGCGGTGAACACCAAAGCCGCGCAAGCGTTTGAAGCAAAGAATCCGGGCATTAAAATTAAGATAGAACATATCCCTTCTGATTACGATACCAAACTCATGACCATGCTGGCGGCCGGTAATGCGCCGGACGTCGTCCAGCAGGCGGAAGGGATTGCCGTCTTGGCCAAGAAAGGCGCTTTAATTCCATTAGATGGTTTTATCAGGCAAGACAAGCTTGATCTCCAAGTGTATTTCCCGACCGTGCTTCAGGCCTATCAAGTGGACAAGGCCCAGTATGGACTACCCCATCGTTGGGGGCCGATGGTGGTCTATTATAATCGAAAGATCTTCCGTGAAGCCGGTTTATCCGCTCCGAAAAAGGATTGGACGTGGGCCGATTTCCGCCAGGCCTGCCTGAAGACGACCAAAGGTGAAGGGGCGAACAGAGTCTGGGGCTTTGCCTGCGCGGGGACCTGGTGGCCGTGGTATATGGTACCGATAATGTCTTTCGGCAGTCCCATCTTAAACGAAGATCGGAATGCGCCGGCTTTTGACAAAGAAAAGGCGGCCAAGGCCTTGGAGTTCTTGCACGATTTGATCTGGAAAGACCGTGTCAATCCTACGCCCGCGGAGATGTCCGCCTATCAGATGGGTAACGACCAGCTCTTCGAAGCCGGCAAGGTAGCCATGAACATGACGGGTTTCTGGGCCATCAACGGTCTCCTCAAATCGGGCATCGAATGGGACGTCGCCTGGATGCCCAAAGGCGAACGGCAGGTTACGACGATGTTCGGCGCTTGCTGGGCCATGACCAAGGATGCGCGGAACAAGAACGCCGCCTGGAAAGTCCTCAAGTTTTTCGCCGGGCCCGAATATGCCAAGATTTTGGCCGAAGCCGGCCACGACATCCCCTCCATCATCAAAGTCGCTTATTCGCCGACGTTCCTTAACCGGAAGAACGGGCCGAGCGAAAAGACGCTGCGCACCATCATCGATATGGTCTCCATTGCCGAATATCCTCCCATCAGCGAGAAATGGAATGTCTTAAACGACGTTACCTGGCCGATCGTGGAGAAGTATTATAAGAACGAAATTCCCAGCGCCCGTGCGGCCATCGAAGAGATGGAGGCGGCCATTCGGAAAGGATTCGCCCTCCAATAATCGACCGCCGGGGTGGCTTCGCCGCCCCGGCCTTTATCCTGGAGGTGAAGGTTTTGGCCCGTGCCACTTCGTTGGAGCATACCGAGAATAAAGAGTTTTGGTTTTTTATCGCCCCCTGGCTCGTGGGATTTTTTGCCTTTAATTAAATTCCGCTCGTCCTTTCAATCGGGATCAGTCTCACGCGTTGGGATATCCTGACCCCACCGCGGTTTATCGGCCTGGGAAATTACATTAACCTATTCTCCGATCCCCAGGCCTGGGGGGCCTTGCGGAATACTCTTTATTATACCCTGGTGGGTGTGCCGGCCACTTTGCTTTTCGGGCTCGGTGTGGCATTATTGGTTAATCAGCCTCTACGGGGCATAGAGATCTTTCGTACTTTGTATTATCTGCCGATGGTCCTTTCCGGAGTAGCTTCCGCCCTCCTTTGGAAATGGATCCTCAATCCCATGTTCGGGATCTTGAACTATCTTTTAGTCCGGCTTCATCTTCCCGCTTTGGGCTGGCTTACCGATCCCTTCTGGGCCAAACCGGCCATCGTGGTCTATCGTTCCTGGTATATCGGGGGAACGATGATGATCTTCCTCGCGGCATTACGCGCGATCCCGGCGGTACTTTATGAAGCGGCCATCGTCGACGGGGCCGGAGCCTGGCAAAAGTTCCGCCACATTACTCTGCCCATGCTTACGCCGGCCATTTCTTTCTCCGCCATCACCGGCATTATCAATTCGCTACAGATATTCACCGAGGTATACGTAATGGTCAGCACGACGGCCATCGACCATACCCGGCCGCTTTTGCATTATATTTGGTTAAATGCTTTCGGGTATCACCGGATGGGCTATGCCTCGGCCTTGGCCTGGTTGCTTTTTATCACCATTCTCCTCATCACCCTGGCCCAGCTGCGCCTCCAGCGCCTCTGGGTGTACTATGAAGTGGAGCGCTAGGAGGGAAGAACCGTGGTCAATCCGGGTCGGGCGATTAAGAAAAGACATTGGTTACAGGCGGGTATCCTTTATATTCTCAGCCTTGTGTTGGTCGTTTTCTTCGTTGGCCCGCTCTTCTGGATGGTCGTGACTTCGCTTAAATCCCCTGCCCAGCTTTATTCGTATACCATCTTTCCGCGTCCCATCGCCTGGAATAATTATATTACCGCCCTTCGATCTATTCCTTTCTTCAGGCAATTGACCAATACCGTCATTATCGTCGTGGTCAACGTCGTCGGCCAACTTCTCTCCTCTTCTTTTGTGGCCTTCGGCTTCGCCCGCCTGCGTTCGCCATGGAAGAATAGACTTTTTGCCCTGGTTTTGGCGACGATGATGGTCCCCCAAGTGGCGACCTTGATCCCGAGTTACATTCTCTTTAAAGAACTCGGATGGATCGATACCTTTCTTCCGCTCACCGTGCCGGCTTTTACGGCCCATCCTTTCAATATTTTTCTCTTGCGCGTCTTCTACCAAGGCATCCCCATCGAGCTCGATGAAGCGGCCAGGGTAGATGGAGCTTCGAGTCTCGCCATCTGGCACCGGGTAATTCTCCCTCTTTCCAAGCCGGTCTTGACGACCATTGCCGTCTTTACGTTCCAGAACACATGGAACGATTTCATGGGACCGCTCATCTATCTCCAGACGCCCGAGTGGTTTACGCTCCAACTGGGGCTGGCCTCTTTCGCCGGGATGTATAGCGTGGACTGGGTTTCAATCATGGCCGCCTCCGCCGTCATCATGCTCCCGTGTGTCTTGGTCTTCATCTTCGCGCAACGTTTCTTCACCGAATCGCTGGCCTTTGCGGGCCTCAAGGAATAAAGGAGGAATAAGCCTTTGGACATTGCCAACCCCGGAGCAATGATGGAAAGAACTTTCACGTGGACAGACGGTTTGGCCTGGGACGGCCAATGCCTGCGCCTCGACGGCGTACCGCAGATTCTGCTCGGGGCGTCCGTGTTCTATTTCCGGCTGGCCCGGGAGGACTGGGCCTCACGATTGGCCATGGTCAAGGCCGCCGGATATAACACGATCGATGTCTACTTTCCCTGGAACTTTCATGAGATTGCCGAAGGGGAATGGGATTTCACGGGGCGAAAGGATGCGGCCTACTTTTTGGATTTGGCCCAAGCGGTGGGTCTTAAGGTTATCGCCCGGCCGGGACCGTATATTTGCTCGGAGTGGGAAGGCGGAGGTTTGCCGGCTTGGTTGATCGGTAGGGGTTCGGCCCTAAGGCAGAACGATCCCGTTTATTTGGAATACGTCCGGCGTTGGTTCGACCGGATCCTGCCGATCCTGGCCTCCCGCCAGGCTCCCAACGGGCCCGTCGTGCTCGTCCAGATCGAGAACGAACTGGATTTTTTCCCGTGCCACGATGTCCCCGGTTATCTGGAAGAACTCTACCGGATGGCCAGGGAGCGGGGGATTACGGTGCCCATTACGGCCTGCATCGGCCAGGGTAATATGGAGGCTGCCACCGGAAACCTAGATCGGCTATGGCCGACGGTCAATCTTTATCCTCCGGATAATGCTCCCGGGCTTGAGGAAGAGGTTGAGGCCATTGCCGAGAAGCTACGTCAGCGAGGCCTACCTTTGATCATAACCGAGACCGGGCGCAGCCACTTCCTCTTGCGCCGATTATTGGCAGGCGGCGCCAAGGGCATATGCGCCTTCTTGCAGGTCGGAGGGAATAATTTCGGCTTGTATGAAGCCGTTAACGATTGGCGGGAACCTGGCGCCTTCCTGGCCACGGCCAGCGACTTCGGGGGCATGATCGACAGCGGCGGCCGAGTCCGCCCCGAATACTACCACGGACGTGTATTCGGCCTGGCTTTAGGGGCCATGAGGGACCTCCTTGCCGCAAGTCTCCCCGCCCCGCCCGGCACGGTGGTCTCCTGGAACGACCGGGTCGGTTCGCCGACCAAGGACGGAGGTTATACGGTCCGCGTTTTGCGCGCTCCCGAAGGAACAATCTTTGTCATGCCGGCCAATCTCCGGGAAGTCGAAGAGAGCACGCGCCTTAACATAGGCGATTTAACCGTGCCCCGGCGGGCGAGGTTGGTGCTTCCGCCTTATACGATGCCGATCTTCCCGTTCCATCTGGATTTACGGTCCCGGGGTGTGACCCTCAAACTCGTTTATGCCTTAAGCGAATTGGTTTATATGGATCGATTGGGTGATACCCTCGTCGTGGTGGCCCATGGACCCGAAGGAACCGCAGGGGAACTCCTCCTCCGCGGCCGGGTCGATCTTCTGTATGCGGATGAAGGGATCTCCGTTCGTCGGGAAGGTGACGAGATCTCGCTTCGGTATCCGCACGACCGGGAACGTTTTTGCCATCTTGAAACGGATTCGGGCCGGATCTTGTTTGTGTTGACCTCAAGCCGACGCGCCGGGCGTCTTTGGCCGTTACGGGATAGAGATGGCCGGGCATGGTTGCTTTTTGGGGCCGATTATGTGAATGGCGATGCGGGACAATACGAACTTAAACCTGGATGTGAGCCGCTTTTTTTGCTCGGTCCGGGACGGCCCGAAGAAGCGGTGCTCTGTCTTCGGCTGGGGGATCTTAATTGGGCAAGGCTCTCCGTAGAACTCGGAGATGTTTGGCAAGAGCTGGAGCTAGCCCCTTTGTCATGCGAAATCGGCCTAGTCCCTGGTCAATCCATTCCGCCACCGGCCAGATTATTACCCCTCGGCCCACCGCCTTTGAGGTGACTAGAAGCGGCGGGGTTCGGCAAAGGCATGGCCTGGGATCGGACGCGCCTAGAGACGGCGCCGGGGGAGGTTCTTTTTTACGCCGGAGCCGCAAGCGACGTCGTCTCGGTATATGTAGGCGAAGAATACATCGGGACTTACGTGCCGTGGGGAGAAGAATTGTTTTGTCCACTCCGGCTTACCGGAGGCGTAACCAAACTTACCTTTAGGGTCGAGATATGGGGGCACACTAACTTTCACCGGCCGCGTTATCCTGTGCTCGCGCTCGGCAGTCCACGGGGGCTGCTGGGCAGGATGGCCTTTTTAAAGCTTTGGCGGAGGTTTTCCGCGTCGGCCCTCGAGGGGAAGGCGGTCTTTACCTTGGAATTTCCCGAGGATGCGGCGGATACGTTTTGGGTATTGAAGTTCCCGCCGGGCTTACATTGTTTGGAAATTGATGGCCGCCTTATAGAGGTGAACGATAGGTACGGCTATGTAACCCTTCCCCGTGAACTAGCCCAGGAAGGCCAAAGAAAGATCGTCCTCCGAACCGGGAAACCCGCCGTAGAACTCTCCGTCTACCGTGCTTTTGCCGAAGGGGAATGGGAGGTCTACGGTCTTGCGGGCCGGGAACTACCGCATTGGCAACCGGAAGCGAAGGTACCCACCCGTCTACCCTTCCATCTTGCCCCCGGTTCCATCGGCCTTTTTAACCTCCGGTGGCCTGAGTTCCCCTGGACCGAGGCAGAGGCCGTCCACCTGGTGGTCGATGGCCGGGATTGTAAGCTTACGGTTTGCCTCGGCATGGAAGTGGTCGGACGCCTTTGGCTCCCGTCTTCCGGGCGGCCCCCCTTTGCCGGCGGGGTGCTCGACGGCTGGCTCTTCGTGCCGCGCGGTTGGCTTGCGGCAAACCCGGAGATGCGGCTCATTATAGAGGCCGTAGGGGACCGGCCGGGTTTGGTGAACAGCCTCCACTTGGACGCAATCATACCGTCTACAGTCGTAAAAGTAACGCTTCCTTCAGGCTATTAAAAATATCAACAAGTTAGGAGGTGGCGCATGGAAAGAAGACTTGGTAAAGCAACTATAATCTAAAATTAAAATAAAATCTAAAATAAAAAGGAGGATCATCATGAAGAGCATAAGTGGTCGGTGGCTGTTGTTTATTAGTTTCGTCTTCGTGTTATTTTCCGTTTTGCTTTTCCCGGTATGTGCTGGCGAGGTAGTGAAGATTCATCCCGGCCAGGAATATCAGATTATAGAAGGTTTTGGCACTTCGCTGGCCTGGTGGGCCAATGTGGTTGGGGGATGGCAGGATTACAACAAAAAAAGGGACATTCTCGATTTACTTTTTACTACTTCGAGGGGAATTGGCTTGAATATTGTCCGTTATAACATCGGAGGAGGGGAGAATCCGGAACACGAGCATATGAGAGTAGGGGCGGAGATCCCGGGGTATCAGCCGGCGCCTGGCGTTTGGGACTGGAACGCCGACGCTAACCAGCGCTGGATTCTACAGGAAGCGATTAATAGAGGCGTAACCCGCTTAGAAGCGTTTTCAAATTCGCCGCCCTATTGGATGACGTATAGTAACTGTTCGGCTGGTTCCACTTTGGGCGGAAACAATCTTAAAGATGATATGTACGATGATTTCGCTGAGTATCTTACAGAAGTGGTGAAGTTCTTTAAAGACTACTGGGGAATAACTTTTGACACCCTTAGTATTTTTAACGAACCGATTTCTCTCTGGTGGACGAGTAGTAATAATCAAGAGGGTTGTCATTTTGACCGAGATAAACAGAATCTTTTAATTAAAGAAGTGCAATCACGACTAGTGGCCAAAAATCTTCCCACTAAAATAAGTGTACCTGAAGAATATAGTGTCAATGATACTCTCGACAGCTTCAATTTTTATGACAGCACAGCTAAAAGTTATGTATATCAAATTAATACCCACTCTTATTCTGGAGATAAGCGAACCATGCTTAGGAATCTGGCTGCGGAATATGATAAAAGGTTATGGATGTCCGAAGCTGGGGCAGGAGTAGGTAGCCATGACCATGAAGCGATCGATTCCAGTCTCAGTCTTGCTAATCTCATTCGAAAGGATTTAAAAGAGCTGCAACCTACGGCTTGGGTCTATTGGCAGGCGGTAGAGGATGAGGATAGGGCAGTGGAATACAATCATAACTGGGGTTTAATCCACGCTACTTTCTCTAGCGGCGAAAATTATTACATAACCAAACAATATTATGCCATGGGCAATTACAGTAAATTCATCAGGCCGGGCTATAAGATCATCGGCCTTGACGATAGCAACAACATCTCCCTTGCTGCTTACGACCGGGCTTCTGGGACATTGGTCATTGTCACTACTAATGATACGACTTCGGATATAAACATAACTTATGATATTACGGAATTTTCCAATGTTCTCGGGC
>JAAYXC010000077.1 GCA_012516115.1 Bacillota bacterium
AAGGTGTAGCGTCGGCCGATGAGCCAGCGGTTCGTTCCGTCCCGGGGGGTAAGGCGGGCGTAAAAGTTTTCGTAGTGAAGCGCGGGCAGGATCTCGAACCCGTGGTAATCGGTGATGGCCCAGAGGGAAAGGAGGCCTTGCCGGCCGGAGAAGAGGAGATCTTCGGCGGGAGAAGGACCCCACTCCACGGGGACGATCCCTGTCCGCCAGGCATAACCCCACAGGGTATTCTGCAGATAAAAGGAAGTAAAGACCAAATCCTCCCCGCGGAGAGACAGCGCCAGGGGGCCGAACCACTCTGCCGTATGGCGGAGCTCGAGGGACCAGGCGGTCTCCATCGCCCAGGCGGAGGAAGTTACGGAGAAAAGGCAAGCCAGGGCGATGGTCAAGGTAAGGAAAACCCGCCGCAAAAAAGGCACCTCCGCGAAGAGGGTAGGGGGCTGTGCCCTCAGAATCTATACGTCAGCTTCGCTTCGAACGCCAGCCGGAGGCCTTCGCGCCCCGGTACGTTGGCGAGGTTCACGACGTGGCCGATATAAAGACCGAGATCGCAGGAGAGATGGCTACCCAGGGAGAAATCTCCCCCACCGCCCACCAGATAGGTGGTCTCCACCGTGCCGGTCAAGAACTCCAGGGTCTGGTCGATCACCGCTTCCTGCGGGTCGCGAAAGCGGCCTTCACCGTGGCGTTCCCGGCAGAAGGCAAGCCAGCGCCCTTTTTTCTCCCATACCAGGGAGACGGTAAGGCGTTCGGCATCGGGTCCCAGGGGGTGTCCGAGGAGGAGCCCTCCATCCACCCAGTCGCCTTCCGGGTTTTCGGCATAAAAAGTATAGGTGTGCCGGGTGAGGCCGACGTAGTCGATTCGCAACTCGGTCTCTTTGAGGCCGAAAGGTTCCTTAAGTCCTCCCCCCAGCTGGAGACCGAACTTGTAATGGTTGGCCCAACTGGAGGTCGGCGGCAGGTCGTCGGCGAAGAAGGCTACATAGGCCGAGGCACGCTCTCCTTCGTAGCGGGCGTCCACATGCATGATGGCGTTACAGAATCTGTTCTCCCCGCCGGGGTCGCCGAGATACTGGAGGGTAAGCTGGGTGACCATGAGGGGGATCAACGGGTAGGGGTTCAGGTACCAGGGGCTGAAGTCGCCGGTCAAGACCGCGGCCTCGATGTAGCCCAGCGTCCAGCGGCCGGCCGCCACTTCATAGCGGCGGGCGATCATGTACCGCTTGCGGCCGGCGACGGGTTCGAGGAAGAGATAGGCTTGTTCCCAGGCGAAAGGCGGGATGAGTTCCATCCCGGTGAAATGGTTCTTCATGAAGAGCATGAGATGGCCCCTGGTGGTCGCGAAGGCCAGGTCATCCCCGGGCGCGGGCCCCCAGTCCAGGGGAAGCCAGCCGAAGGCCATCTCGTAGCCGCCGATCTCCCAGGTAAAGGCGGCGGCCAGGGGATAGAAACGGCCTTCGCGGTAAGAAAAAGAAAGCGAAGAGGGCGGGGTAATCGTCAGGGCATGGACCGGGCCGGCGGCGAGGGCCAGGACGGTGAGAGCCAGGAAAAAAGATAAAACCAAGGAGACCGCGCGCATGGGCGCCCACCTCTTTCCGACCGCCGGGGAGCGGACGGCCGGTTTTGGCCGGCCGTCCTGAGCCCGCTTTACAGCCTCCCGATCTCCTTGACCCACCCGAAGGGATCGGGTTTACGGCCGTACTGGATGCCGACCAACTCGTCGTAGAGACGCTGGGTCACCGGCCCCACTTCCTCGCCGGTAATGGTATAGTCGCGTCTTTTATACTGGAAACCGCCCACCGGCGCGATGACGCAGGCCGTACCGGTCCCGAAAGCCTCGGTGAGGTGTCCGTCCTCGATGCCCGCGATGACCTCGTCGATACCGATGGGCCGTTCCTCGACCTCGTAGCCAAGCCGTGGGGCGAGCTTGAGCACGGAGTCGCGGGTGATGCCGGGAAGGATGGAGCCGGAGAGGGCCGGAGTGACGAGTTTCGTCCCGAAGACGAAGAAGATGTTCATCGAGCCCACTTCCTCGACGTACCGGCGTTCCCTGGCATCCAGCCAGAGGACCTGGGAGAAACCCTTCTCCTCGGCCAAGGCCCCTGCCAGAAGGGTCGCCGCATAGTTTCCCCCCGTCTTGGCATCGCCGACGCCACCGGGTACCGCGCGGACGTACACGTCTTCCACATAGCGACGGACGGGTTTGAATCCGGTCTTAAAATAGGCTCCCACCGGGCTGAGGATGATGAAGAAGAGGTATTCATCGGAGGGATGGACCCCCAGGGCCGCCTCATTCCCGATCATCGGCGGCCTGATATAAAGGGAGGTACCCGTCGCCCGCGGGATCCAGCGTTTCTCCGCCACCACCAGGGAGGTCACGCAAGCCAGGAAATCCTCCTCGGGCATGGTCGGCATACACATCCGTGCGGCCGAACGGTTCATCCGACGGGCGTTCTCTTCCGGTCGGAAGAGAAAGATGCGGCCGTCGTCGCCGGCGTAAGCCTTGAGACCCTCGAAGATCTCCTGCGAATAATGAAGGACGCGCGCGGCCGGATCGAGCGTGAAATTTTGATAAGGTACGATCTTGGGGTCATCCCAGCGGCCGTCCTTAAAGCGGCGGATGAGCATTCGATCCGTGAAGTAGCGGCCGAAACCCAACTCCGCCGGATCGACCAGTGGTTTCAATCGGTCCGGACTGAGTTCCTCGGTTAAGATCTTCATCCGTTACCACCTCTATTCTAGACCCATTGATGGGTCGATTCTCCATCGGAAGGGCTTTTTCCTTTCGGCACGAACCGGTTGGTACCCCAGACGCCGAGAAGGATCAGTCCTCCTCCCAGCCACTGGTAAGGGGCAAGGTGCTCCCCGAGGAAGAAAACCCCGGCCAGGATCGAGACAAGAGTGGTGAGGTTGGTATAAATCACGGTCCGTACGGCGGCAAGATGGTGGAACATGTAGTTCAGCAGGAAAAAGGCGGCCACCGAGGAGAAAAGACCGAGGTAAGCCAGGGAGAGCAAGACCGGGGGGGCGCCGAGGACACGGAAGGGGAAGGCGGTACCGGAGACGAGATGGAGACCGAGAGCTAGCGGGATGAAGACCGCCGCCCCCATCCACATCATGACCGCGGTCGTGGCCAAGGGACTGAACTCTTCGGCGAGGCGCCGGGAGAGGACGCTGTAAAACCCGGCGGCCAGGACGGCCACACCGAGAAAAAGGAAGCCTTCCGGGTGACTATCTCCCCCGGAGGGCGGGCCGCCGAGAAAGGTCAGGACGATCCCCAGGGAGGAGGCGGCGATGAAGAAGGATTGGCCCAGCCCCGGCCGCTCGCCGAGGAAGAAGGCGGCCATGATCGCTACCACCACCGGGATGGCGCCGATGACCATCCCCGCCTCGGCGGCCGAGGTGGCTTGAATGCCCGCCGTTTCGCAGAGGAAATAGATCACCGGTTCACAGAGGGCTAAAGGAATCAGTCTTCGCCAGTATTTCCCGGCGAAATCGAGCCGGAAGGTACCTGTGAACGCTAGGATCGCCATGGCCAGCGCGGCCAGACCGAACCGGAGGGCCAGGAGGTCCATGGGGGTGAGAAAACGCAAGGCCGTTTTGGTAAAGGAGAAAGAAAGGCCAAAGATGACCGCCATGGCTACCCCGGCCGCCACCGGCGCCACGCGGGTAGAGCTGACAGGCACGAAGACCACTTCCCCGGCCGGATTTGATGCCAGATTCGGCGCCGGTGGCAAAAATCCTTCTTCCTTTTTACCACTTCCATCAAGGTCGTCCGAGGCGGAAGCAGAAGACCACCCGCTCTCCCCGCCGGCCCAGAGCGATGCCTTTGAGACAGACCCCGCCGCCGGCCAGTCGCTTGGCCCGCCCCACCGCGGCCCGCAGACCGGTGAGGAGGTCCCGGCCTTCGGCCCGCAGGGCGGCCAGATCGACCAGATAATAACGGTCCATCTTTGTTTCCTTCCCTCCCATCCTACGGGTTTCCAAGGGAGGAGTATATGCCACCGGGGCTGAATCCATGTGGCATGTGGGAAGGGCCCATTTTTCATCTCAATGCGGGCCTTCTCCTCGACCTCGGGTGGCCGAAGCTTAATTGGACCCATCCCCAACAGGCCATGAAGGGTAACCTCAACGTCCTGGCGGCGATCTTCATCGCCGCCGGAACCTGGTCGGCCTGGGGATCCTGGCTTCTTGTCTGTTGAGAGGCGGCTGGCCGGCAAGGGCCATGTACGTTTTGTTGGCAGGAGTGGTGACCGCCCTTGGGAGCGGTACGGGGAAGGTCCTCCACGGGATGGCTGAGGAGAGATTTAAGGCTATTGAGGAATGCTAAGTAGCCGGATCGATGTTTCGGCAGGTTCAAAAAGATCCACGGCGAACAGGGGCAACACCTTGCCGAATGGGCGAGCTAAGACTCCGGCGGGAAAGATGGCCAAAGCAAGTGAAGAATTACGACACCATCCCGGCAATTTTTTAGTTAAATAAAAAGTTGTCAGAAGCATCGATAATCAGCATGAACACAGGATACAACCCGGCAGGAGCGACATTTTCTTTGTCCTCTCCAAAGGTCACATTATTCCAGAATAGATGAGTATAATCCCCCCAACCCTTGACAAGACAGGAATCACTTCGATATAATCCAGTTAGCCTTGGACCTTTAAAACCTGGAAAGGCTCATCGAGAGTGGTGGAGGGACGGGCCCGATGAAACCCGGCAACAGGCAGGTCGGCCACGGCCTGCCCTAAGTGCAAAATCCTGCAGAGTGATTCTGGGAGATGAGTCCGCTCGGGGCGCAGAACCTTCCCGGAGTGGAAGGTTTTTTCGTCTTTTAGGGCGGACGGGACGGGGGAGGAACCGAAATTGACGGAGAGATACTTATTCACTTCGGAATCGGTTACCGAGGGCCATCCGGACAAGATCTGCGACCAGATCTCCGATGCCATCCTCGACGAGTTTCTGCGCCTGGACCCTCACGCCCGCGTGGCCTGCGAAACGGCGGTGACCAATGGGCTCGTCCTCGTCATGGGTGAGGTCACGGCCGAATGTTACGTGGACATTCCGCGGGTGGTGAGGCGGGTGGTGGGCGAGATCGGTTACAACCAAGCCAAATTCGGTTTTGATGCAGAGACTTGCGGCATCATCACGGCCATCAACGAACAGTCGCCGGATATCGCCCTCGGCGTCAACCGTTCCCTCGAGGCCAAACAGGGGGCGGCCAACGACGGAGATGAACTGGGCGCGGGCGATCAGGGGTTGATCTTCGGTTATGCCACCGACGAAACCCCGGAATATATGCCCCTGCCCATCACCCTGGCCCATGCCCTGGCCAAGCGGCTGGCCGCCATCAGGAAGGCCAAGGTCCTCCCGTATCTGCGGCCCGACGGGAAGACCCAGGTCACGGTGGAGTACGAAGGTCGTCGGCCCGTCCGCGTTCATACGGTGGTCGTCTCGACCCAGCACGACCCGGACGTAACGCACGAGACCATCACCGCCGATGTCATCCAGCACGTGATCAAGGCGGTGGTCCCCCCGCACCTCCTGGATGAAGAGACCCGTTTCCTGGTCAATCCCACCGGACGGTTCGTCATCGGCGGACCCCAGGGCGACTCGGGACTCACCGGCCGCAAGATCATCGTGGATACCTATGGCGGGATGGCCCGGCACGGCGGCGGGGCCTTCTCGGGCAAGGACCCCACCAAGGTGGACCGTTCAGGGTCTTATGCTGCGCGGTATGTGGCCAAACATATCGTGGCCGCGGGCCTGGCCGCCCAGTGCGAGCTTCAGGTGGCCTACGCCATCGGGGTGGCAAAACCCGTTTCTCTGAGCGTAAATACTTTCGGCACGGGGACCATCCCGGACCGCGAGATCGTGGCCTTGATCAAGAAACACTTCGACCTGCGGCCGGCGGCTATCATCCGCGCTCTCGATCTCCGGCGCCCCCTTTACCGTCAGGTGGCGGCCTACGGGCATTTCGGTCGGCCGGAGCTGGATCTACCGTGGGAGAGGTTGGACAGGCTGGCGGAATTGAAGCGATGAACTAACGTTTCTTTCCAGGATAAACCATTTTTCTCCCACAAAGATCGCTAAGGGCGCAAAGAAAGGCACTAGGAAAACCGGGTTTCGACCCAAGCCGTTCCACGAGCGACGAGCGACCGGCGATGAGATGCGTTTTTTAGAGCGCCCGGACGGCCTGCTTGAAGAGGTCGCCCCGTTCCTTGTAGTTACGGAAAAGCCCGAAACTGGCGCTGGCGGTGGAGAGGCGCACCACATCGCCCGGTCGGGCCAGGCGACGGGCCAGGTCCACGATCCCTTCCATCGTCGATGGGCCTTCCACGAGGGAGACGGGCGGCCGCCCTTTTTCCCGGGAGCATTCTTCAATGGTCCGCCGGATCTTTTCCGCCGTCGCACCGATCAGGATTACGGCCCGCACGTTACCCTCCACGACCGCCTCGGCGAAGGGGTGGTAATCGGCCCCTTTATCCGCTCCGCCGGCGATCACCACCAACGGTTCGCTGAAGGCCCTGATGGCTACGGCGCTTGCCTCGGGGGTGGTGGCGAAGGAATCGTCGAAATATTTCACCCCCTCCACCTCCCGCACGAATTCGAGACGGTGTTCAAGACCCTCGAAGGCCGTCACCGCTTCGTAGACCGCGTCCGGTCCGGCCCCGACGGCCGTGGCCGCGGCCGCCGCCGCGCAGATGTTTTGCAGGTTGTGTTCACCGCGCAGGCGGACGGCGCTTACCGGACAGAGGGAGATCTCTTCGCCCTTCCGGCGGAGATAGATCCAGCGCCCCTGGCCCCGGTCGCCCACGTAACATCCGTCTTCCTCTTTCGGCCGTCCGAACCAGAGCTTCCTTCCCGGGGTCCGCGGAGCAAGGAGTTGCACCCGGGGGTCGTCGGCATTGAGGACGGCCACGTCTTCCGGTCCCTGGTGAACGAGGATGTTGGCTTTAGCCGCCACGTAGTCGGCGAAAGAACGATGGTAGTTGGGGTTGTTGGGGTCACCGGGGGCCAGGTGCTCCGGGGTGATATTCGTCACCACCCCCACGGCCGGACTCCGGTCCAGGTCTTCCAGCTGGAAGCTCGATAGCTCGAGAACCACCAGATCCTGCGGACCGATCTCTTCGAAGAAAGAAAAGGGGGCCACTCCGATGTTCCCCCCGAGCCAGACCCGGCCGCCTTTTTCGGCCCGGTCCTGTTGCAGGATTTGAAAGATGAGACTGGCCGTGGTGCCTTTGCCCTTGGTTCCGGTTACTCCGATGATTGGCACCGTGCAGAGGGCGAAGAAGAGCCTTATGGCGCTGGTGATCCGGCAACCGGCCGCGCGGGCCGCTTCCAGGGCCGGATGGAAAAGCGGCAGCCCCGGGCTGCGGTAGAGGATAGAAAATTCTTCTAGATTGCGGAGATAATCCGGCCCGAGGCGGAGGATCACCCCGGCGCGGCGGAGTTCCTGCAGGCGTTCACCGAGTTCCACCTCGTCCCGGCGGTCGCAGATAACGACTTCGTAACCTTGGGCAAGGAGGTAACGGGCCAGGGCCAGGTTTTCGAGGCCGAGACCGAGAAGGGCTACCCGGGGAGCCACCGGATCTTCCTCCTTCCGGAAGGGATTTTTTCTTCTTTCGTCTTATCTTATCATCCGGGACAGGAACTTGTAAAGCGTTGCCACTCCTTGTAAGAAGAGTGAGAGACATGATATAATGATTTTGCCCGTGCGATATTGGCGTCCGGGAGGAAGCGGGGAGCATTTTTCTTTGCTTTGGCCGTTTTTCAGCGAGAGGGGATTGCGAGCGTTGAGTTCTTTCGCCGAGCCTTTCGTCCTTTCTTCTTGTCGACACGTTCATTTCGTCGGTATTGGCGGCATCAGCATGAGCGGTCTGGCCCGCATCCTGGCCGCGCGGGGTTATAAGGTCACCGGTTGCGACCGGAAAGAATCCCCCCTCATCAGGGTGCTGCGGAACGCGGGGATTCAGGTGGCCATCGGCCACGACCCCTCCCACCTCGAGGGAGTGGATCTGGTAGTCTACACGGCGGCCATCCGCCCCGAGGAGCCCGAACTTCTGGCAGCCCGCGATAAAAGAATAAAGATCATCGAGCGGGCGGGCTTGCTCGGGGCGATCTCTTCCTCTTACCCGGTTCGCATCGCCGTGGCCGGTACCCATGGGAAGACCACCACCACCGGGATGATCGGGTTCGTCCTGGCCGAACTGGGACTCGACCCCACGGTGACCATCGGGGGTGAACTCCCCCAGCTGGGGGGGAATCTTCGTCTCGGTGGCGAAAAGATCTTTTTGACCGAAGCCTGTGAATACGTGGAGAGTTTCCTCCGGCTCGCGCCGACCATCGCCGTGGTGCTCAACATCGAGCCGGATCATCCGGATTTCTTCCGCGATCTGGCACACCTCCGGGAGGCCTTTACCCGTTTTGTGGGGCTCGTACCTCCGGAAGGGGTCATCGTGGCCCGAACGGAATTGCCCAACGTGGCCGCGGCCGGGGCCGAGGGGGCCAGGGCCCGGGTGGTGAGTTTTGGGGAAGGTCCGGAGGCCGATTTTACCGCCGCGGAGGTGGAGTTCGACGGCGAAGGCCGACCGTGGTTCACCCCGGTGGTCCGGGGAAAACCCATGGGACGTCTGCGCCTCGGGGTACCCGGTGTCCACAATATCCTTAACGCGCTGGCCGCTTTGGCCGTGGTCCAGGAACTGGGCGTGGATCCGTCCGCGGCCGCGGAGATCCTGGCCCGCTATAACGGGACCAAACGTCGGTTCGAACGGAAAGGTTTCTATGCCGGCGCGGCGGTCGTCGACGATTATGCCCACCATCCCACGGAGATCCGGGCCACCATCAATACCGCCCGTAACTGCTCTTACCGGCGCATCTGGTGTGTTTTTCAACCCCATACTTACAGCCGGACGGCCTTTCTTTTGGATGAATTCGCCCGGGCGCTCTCCCTGGCCGATCGGGTCATCGTGACCGACATTTACGCGGCCAGAGAAAAGGACGACGGTCGGGTCCACGCACGCGATCTGGTCGCGCGCGTGACGGCCCTAGGGAAAGAAGCGATCTATCTTCCTTCCTTTGCCGCCATCGTTTCGTATTTACGGACGAAGGTCGAGGCGGGAGATTTGGTCCTGACTATGGGAGCGGGAGACGTGGACCGGGTGGGGGAAATGTTAC
>JAAYXC010000078.1 GCA_012516115.1 Bacillota bacterium
ATTTGAGGCCAGTGACGGTAGAAATTTTCGCCGAACCCGATATGCCGGAGGACGCCTATTTTACCGATCCCAACGAAGGGCCGGGTTTTCCCGTCAGCCAACTGGAGGCCTGGGATAATTACGGTCAAGTTTGGAACCCATTGACCTATGGAACACCGCGCAGGCTCGATCGTATCACTATTACTTTTTTTGGTAATTTCAGTTTCCGGTTCCGACTCCGCCTTAACGGTGATGAACCGGCCGGTTCCTATAGGGCCACCATTCGGATTACCGCCAGGCGAGTATAAACGGGTCTTTTAAGTCACGATTACGAACTCGACGCGTCTATTGCGCGCTCTTCATCTTGGGGTAATGTTTTCGTCGATGGGTTTATGCGTTCCCTCTCCTTCAACCATGAGCCGTTCGGGTTCGATGCCCTGTTTCACGAAGAACGCTTGCACCGCCTCGGCCCGCCGGCGCGAGAGCGTCAGGTTATGGTCGGCGCTCCCGGTGGCATCGGCGTGGCCGATGATTCTGAGCTTGACATCTGGATTGGCGCGGAGGATGGCCGCGATCTGGAGCAGGACCGGCTCGAATTCCGGCCGCAGGGCGGCGGAATCGAGGTCAAAAGGATAAATACGTTGCAGTCCGTCGGCCAGCACGGGTTCGACCGTAACCAATAGCTCTTCTGTGGTTTCGCCTCCCCCCTGGCCGTGGGCGACCACAAGGAGAACGAATGGTCCCACTCCGGCTGAGGTCGGAAGCTGAAGCCTGCCGGACCAGATGGTCCCGTTACCCTGCAGAGGAAGGCGTCCCCCTTCATAAAGAACTTCTGCCCCCGCCAAAGGGGCATTTGCTTTGACCTCTATGGAGAGGGGACCGCCGAGGGGAGTCCGTCCCGGCCGAACGGTGGCATCAATTCGCAGGGGGTTCATCACTTTCAGCGTTAAAGTGGTGGTCGCCGAGGCAGTCCCTTTTTCCTCCATGGCTTTGACCACGATAGATAACGGGCCGGGAGGTTGGTCCGCCGGGATAATAATTCCCCCCGACCAGCTCATACCCTGGGCCGGGTAGACTTTGGGCGGCAGACCGGGTAGGGAGATGGTCAACGCGGCAATGGGCTTATCTGTTTCGACAAAGAGGGTGACCTCCTGGCCGGGGGTCACCGCCGTTGAGGCGGCCGTTACCGCGATCTTCGGTGGGATGGGGGGACCGAGGATCGTGAGGGTCACCTGCATTTCACCGGGTGTCTCTGCCTGCCCCCATCCGCGAACGATAAGAACCGTCGACCCCGACGGGTAATCCGCGGGGATGACGATCTCCCCGGACCACCGTTCCTCTCCGTCCACGGCCCAGCGCCAGATGGGTCCGCCGGTGAGTTCCACCTCTACCCGTTGCAGGGGTTCATCGGCCTGGAGATCGATCCGTAATCCCTCCCCATTTCGTACCGCCGAGGGTTCCACCGTGACCGTGAGGACCGGGGGAGCGATGAAGGTAAAGATGACGGGTTTTTCTTTTTCCTGGGCGATGAGGTCCACCGCCAGCCAGCCTTCCTGGGCCACGGTCAGTTTGATCTCCCGCGGCGCGTCCACTTCCCCGGCCAGCTCTTCCGGGAGGGTGGCCGAAAGCCGGTATTCTCCGGGTGCAAGATCGGGGAAGGAGAAGAAGCCGTCTTGGGCCGGGGAGACTTTCTCTTCGCGGCCGTCCGGTAAGAGGAGGGTTACCGTGGCCTCGGCCAGGGGCCGGTCCGCGGGATCGTAGGCGCCATCACCGTTGCGGTCGAGGAAGAGTCGACCGGCAAGGGTGGTCAGTCGCCAGATGGGGAAGTCGAGCTGGGCCGTGTCGCCCGCTTTCACTTCCACCGCTACCGTACCCTTTTTGCTCCGTAAAGCGGGATCGAAATCGCAGAGAACCCCGATCTCGTGTTTACCCGGTGGGACCCCGGTCATGATCCAGCGGCCGTCCGCGGCCGTGCGGACCAGGCGCGCGCCGTTTAAAATAACCCAGGCACCGGCAACCCCGGGCTCCTCGGGATCGGCCGTCTCGTCCCCGTCGAGATCCTGATAGACAAGGCCGCCGATGGTGGCGTGCGGCCGTGGGATGGAGAACCCGAACTTTTGCACCATCTTCAGGCCGAGCGAGAAAGAATTATCGGCCAAGCGGGCATAACCGGTGAGGGTGCCGTTGTTGCCCAATCCCTTTTCCACTTGGGTTTCGGCCGTGAAGGTCCCCGGGCGGTCCGGGGTCCATTCTTCGGCGAGGGCGAGACGGTAAAAGAGGTTTTCTTCGGGGAGGTGCCGGTCGTGGCTCAGGACCAGGCGAAGATAATCGGTGGCAAAGGAAGTGGCGTCGGCAGAGGTCGAGAGGTTCCCGAAGAGGCTCACCGTCCAGATTCCCCTTGACTCCTCCGGGTGGAAACGATAGGTGCTACCGAGGATTAAAGTATAGTCCGGGGCCCAGGTGGCGGCCTCCTCCGCCGCGCGTATCAGCTCACCCTCCAGCTGCCACGATGAGGAGGTGGCGCGGCTTCGCCAGGTATAGGTAAATCCCAGGCGGTGTTCCAGCTTATCCCCGGCCGAATTCGCTAAAAAAACGGTTTCCTTGGTGGCGGCACGGAGGGTCAGGCCGGTCGGGTAGGCCAGGGAAAGCTTTAATTCGTAGGCACGGTTGGCGCCGATGGAGGGGAGATCCGGATCGGTGCTTGCATAGTCGGTCTCTTCGGCCATGGCCAGCTCCACGGTGAGCCGGTTTTCGGTCTTGAAAGGAGTGGTGAGACCGAAGTTCAGCCCCAGTCTTTCGTTGGGCCGGTTAATCCCATCGCTCCAGGAGAGGCCGGTCCGCCAGGATGATGATCCCTTCGCATTCCAGTATTGGAGGAGGGCAGCAATAGAATCGCCCCCAAGGCCCATCGCCAGATCGGCCGCGAAGGTACCCGCCGCGCGCCGACGGAGGGAGGCATCCAGATACCCCAGTTCATCGCGGTTGGTGCCGCTCTCGTTTTTAAGATAACGCAAAACGACCTCCCAGTCCGCCCAGGCCTCCGTCCAGGTGAGGCCGTACCAAGCCACCTCCGAACCGAAAACTCTTTCCGAAGATGAGCCGAGCATGAAGCCGAAGCGTCCTTCTGCGTGGGCAAAGAAAAGGTCCAGATCGGCCCTTCCCGTGCCCGGGCTGACGAGACCCGTCCATGGGGAGGAAAGGTTTCCGAGCCTGATTCGATATCGCTGGGCTTGATATTGAAGGAGGGTCAGTTCTAACGGAGCCGTGGGAGAGAATTGGCCGGAAAGGAGTAGTTCCATCCGTTCCCTGGCCCCTATCGGGCCGGAAAGCCGGAGCCAGGTATCGAGCGGGCCGAGGTAATCCCGGGGCGAGTCCATCGTGAATCCCATCTCACCGGCAAAACGGTGGCTTTCCGGACCAACCTGACCGATCCCTTGCAGGACGGGACGTCCGACCTGGACCCTGACGGTAGCCGTGATTTCCTGGCCGCTTTGGGTGGTGAGCGTCACGGTTACCGTATCGCTTGCCGTTTCGGGGGCCTCAAGGGGAATACTCAGTCGAAAACGGACCGTGCTCGTTTTTCCGGCCGCGAGCTCTAGCTCGGTGGTGAGGGGGGAAAGGGACCATCCTCTGGCCGAGGTGGCCGTGAGTTGACAGGTCTCCGTCACGTTACCGGTGTTACTGAGGAGAAAAGGAAGGTCGACCGTGCTTCCGGGGGCGGCCGTAAGGGGTTTTGGCCCGGTGAGCTGGATGGCGTGCCTTGGTTTGATGGTCGTAGTAACTACCCCGGTAAGCACGGTTCCTTCCCAGGTCACGGTGAACTCCAACCTGTGTTCGCTTTGGGCAGGAGCATCGGCCGGGGTCATTATGGAGATCACCACGGCTTCTTCCGCTCCCGGAGGGAGGACGATCTCCCCGGTCTCGCCCAACAAAGGCCAGTCCGGATTGGTGGTGAAAGAAACCCGGGGCACCATGGTCGTGGTCGTCCCGTTTTTGAGCAAAAAACAATAGGTGACCAGTCCCCCGGGGTCGACCGAACGTCCTTCCGGTACTTACAGGGTCAGGCCGGAGGAATGGAGGAAAGTCGCCATGGCGAGTTCGAAGGTGAAGAAAAGCCCCCACAAGATGCAGCATAAACGAACCAGGCGACATTTTGGCAAAAGCTATCCCCGCCCCCGAAATTGAAAAGGTTCAAGCGGCGACGACACCTTTCAGCTCAGGCATCCCTTTCGGGTCGTCGTTGGGTGCTAATCGGATTCCCTGTTCATCTCGTATATAATCCGCAACCCCTTCAACGTCAGGTGCGGATCGACGAGATCGATGGTCTCCGCGTCGGTCATCATCCAGGCCAGGCCACCGGTGGCGATGACCTTGGGTTTGCATCCCATCTCGGCGGCGAATCGCCGGACCATGCCGTCCACCAGGGCCGCGTAGCCGAAGACGATCCCGGACTGCATGGAGGCGATGGTGTTCCGGCCGATGGCCGTCTTGGGCCGGGTGCGCTCAATGCGGGGCAGCTTGGCCGTGCGCGTGTAAAGCGCCTCGGCGGCGATCATGAGCCCCGGGGCGATGGCCCCGCCCAGATATTCGCCCTGGGGGCTGATGGCGCAGAAGGTGGTGGCCGTGCCGAGGTCCACCAGGATGAGTGGCGGTCCGTAGAGCTTCACGCCGGCCACGGCGTTGACCACCCGGTCGGCCCCGACTTCGCGCGGGTTCTCGTATCTGATGGGTAGCCCGGTCTTGGTCCCCGGGCCCACCTGCATCGGTTCCCGACCGAAATACCGTTGGCACATCTCGACGAAGGTGGCGGTCACCGGCGGGACCACGCTGGCGATGATGAGCCCGTCCACGGCCTTGGGGTCGAGGCCGGCCATGCTCAGAAGATTGGTTACGATGAGGCCGTATTCATCCGGGGTCCGCAGGCGGTCCGTCGCCAGCCGCCAGTTGGCCAGGAGCTTCTCGCCGGCAAAGACCCCGATGAGGGTATGGGTGTTGTTGATGTTCATCCCAAGAAGCATGGTTTCCACCTCCGGCTTTATCTCCACGCCTCGCCGGTTGTCCTTCTCCCTTTCCGTTACCCCGCCTTCAGCGCGGGAAGGGGAGGACGACCCCGCCCGGTTGTTCCCCGGTGGTCTTCCCTTCCTCCGGCCGGGAGGAGGCGGCCACATGGTAATCGAGGCCATAGCTGTCCTCGTAAAAATCCACTTCGCAGCCGTAGGCCAAAAGCCGGCTGCGGAGGAGATAGGCCAGATGCATCATCCCGGGCCGGACCAGGCCGCTATGGCCGAGGTCGACGAGCCGCACGCCGTTTCTGGCGGCAAAGCGGGCTGCGGCGTGGGAGATCTCCCCGGAGATGATGGTGTCGCAGCCAATTGAGGCCAGGGATTCCCAGCGTCCCCGGAAGACCGGGAGGAACCCGGAGCCCGGGATGATCCCCACCGTCCGCACCCGCCGGTTGGGATCCCCGCAATAGGGGAGGAGATTCCGGCCGGCGAGGCGCTGGGCGCGGTCCAGAAGATCTTTGAGCCCCAGGTCCGTCGTGCCGGTGATGGTCCCTTCCCGCAAGACCAGTTCCCGGAGGCCCAACATCCGCGCCAGGGTCACCAGGTTTCCTTCCGGGGCCAGGTCCCAGGCCGAATGAAGCCGGTAAAGGCTGATCTTTTTCGCCGCGATGACCTCGGCCCCTTCGCCTTCCCAGGCGTGGTGGATAAGGAGAAAGTCCGTGCCCTGACTGGCGGCGAGGAGGATGTTGCGTTCGGTGGGGTCCGTGCAGACGCCCAATCGTCGGCAGGTCTCGCCGTGCTTTACCACGAAGCGCGGCGCGTCCCCCGGTTCGGCGCAGAACCGCGGGGCCAGTTCTTCCAGGATCCCCAGGATCGTTTCGTGGGACACCATCCTCGTCTCACCACCCGGCCGGCCGATTTGCTTTAGCTTAAACATCCCGCTAGCCCAATTATAACATGTCCACAGGGTTTCTTAGCCGGAAAAGAAGGGACTTTCCCCTGTTTAGTCGGATCTTCCGCCCCGAGCGTAAAATGGTAGTTTCAACGAACCGCAGGAAAAGACGCCAACGAAGCGTATTTTTGATCGGGAGGCGTATTCCTTTGGCGGTTGGTAATACCATGGAAAGGATCCCCCCGCAGAACATCGAGGCCGAGCGATCGACCCTTGGTTCCATGCTCCTCGAACGGGAGGCCGTCTTCAAGGCCCAGGAGATCCTGCGGGCCGAAGATTTTTACCGGGAAGCCCACCGGATCATCTGGAACACCATCACCGCCCTGGTGGACCGGGGCGAACCGGTGGACCTGGTCACGGTCACCGAATACCTGCGGAGTCGGGGCCAGCTCGAACAGATCGGCGGCACGGGATACCTCACGGGCCTCGTCAACTCCGTACCCACCGCGGCCAACGTGGAGTATTACGCGCGCATCGTGGAGGAGAAGTCCATCCTCCGTTCGGTCATCACCGCGGCCACGGAGATCGCCGCCGCCGGTTACGACGAGACGCGGGATGCCCTTTCGGTCTTGGACGAGGCCGAACAACGGATCTTCGCCATCGCCCAGCGCCGGAAGAACCAGGGCGTCACCCCCCTGCGATCGGTGCTTATCCCGGCTTTCGAGCGCATCGAAAAGATGCACGAGAGCAAGGGCGGGATCACCGGGGTTCCCACCGGCTTTCCGGACTTCGACCGGCTTACGGCCGGTTTGCAGCCGTCGGACCTCATTATCCTCGCCGCCCGGCCCAGCATCGGGAAGACCACCTTTGCCTTAAACATCGCCCAGCGGGCCTCCATCGATTATAGAATCCCGGTGGTGGTCTTCAGCCTCGAGATGTCCAAGGAGCAACTGGCCTTGAAGCTCCTCTGCGCCGAGGCCGGGGTGGACATGCAGCGGTTGCGGAGCGGACGGCTCAGCGAGGATGACTGGCCCAGGCTCTCCCGGGCCCTGGGGGTCTTAAGCGAGGCCAATATGTTCATCGATGACACCCCGAACCTCACGGCCATGGAGGTAAGGGCCAAGGCGCGTCGGATCAAGGCCGAGCACGGTCTGGGCCTCATCGTCATCGATTACCTCCAGCTCATGCAGGGCCGCGGTCGGGTCGAGAACCGTCAGCAGGAGGTCTCCGAGATCTCGCGCTCCCTTAAGGCCTTGGCCAGGGAACTCTCCGTGCCCGTCCTGGCCCTCTCGCAGCTCTCGCGGGCGGTGGAACAGAGGACTTCCAAGGTTCCCACCTTGGCCGACCTTCGCGAGTCCGGGTCGCTGGAGCAGGACGCGGACATCGTGGCTTTCCTTTACCGGGAGGACTATTACAATCCCGAGACCGAGATGCCCAACGTCACCGAACTCATCATCGCCAAGCACCGCAACGGGCCTTTGGGCCGCGTCCGGTTCTACTTCCGTAAAGAATGCAGCACCTTCGAGTCCCTGGCCGACGAGAGTCTCGGCGGCCCATGAGATGGAAAACATGGCCGTAGGGTGAAAAGGACATGAAAAAGCCGCGGACGTTCCTTCTCCTTCTTTGTCTGGTCTTTCTTCCTTTCATCGCCGGTTGTTGGCTCGGCCCCCCTTATGCCGACTGGACCTTCCTCGTTTACCTGGCGGCCGATAACAACCTCGACCCTTGTGCCGTCGCGGACTTGGAAGAGATGATGGCCGTGGGGTCGACTTCCCGTCTTAAGATCGTGGTTCAGTACGACCCCCTCTCCCCGGAGGTCCCCACCCGGCGCTACCGGGTGGCCAGAGGCCGTCTGGTGGAACTGGCCCGGCTGGCGGAGACCAATACCGGGGA
>JAAYXC010000079.1 GCA_012516115.1 Bacillota bacterium
ATTTTTAGGCCCGTCTTCGAGGGTCGGTCTTCCGACTAGGATACTGGACCATCTCCGTAACATTCATTATATCACATTCTTCTTGTCCATGGTCGGAAACAAACGGTAAATTAGGATATATCTAACTATTAAAACGGATGAAGGAAACCGGGAAACCACGGCGAAAGATCAACGCATGTGAAGATGGGTGTTGTCCCGATGGCGATCTACATTCCCACTCCCATCTCCGGCGGTCTTTTCCTCACCTATCGCTGTAATGCCGCCTGCCGCCACTGCATGTACCTCTGCGGACCGCAATGGCGCGCGGATTGGCTTTCCCCTGTGGATCTCGAACTGGCCTTCGCCGCCCTGGCCGGGCGGATCGCCCCCAGCCCCCTGGGGGCCGGATCACATCGGCCTCAACCACGGTCTCCATCTCACCGGCGGGGAACCCTTCTTAAACTACGAATTCCTCTGCCGGGCGGTGGCCATGGCCGCCGAGGCCGGCATCCCTTCTCTCTTCGTGGAAACGAACGGCTTCTGGTGCACGGATGAAAAGACTACCTGCCAGCGCCTGCTTGAACTCAAAAGTCTCGGGCTCAAAGGGATCCTCATCTCCGTCAATCCCTTCTATCTTGAATACGTCCCCTTTGCCCGTACCAGGCGGGCGGTGACGATCGCCGTCGAGATCTTCGGCCCCGATGTCATTGTCTACCAGATGGAGTATTACCGTCGCTTCCTCCGTCTCGGGATCGAAGGGACCCTCCCTTTGGCGGAGTATCTCCGTCGCGAAGGTGTAACCGATTTTCTCCACGGCGCGGAGTTCTTCCTCATGGGGGGCGCCATTTACCGGCTGGCGGCTAAGGGGCTCCTGCCTTTCGTGCGTCGGCCGGCCCGGGCCTTTCTCGCGGGTGGATGCCGGCCACCCTTCCTGCGGGCCTGGCATAATCATTTCGACAATTACGGCCGTTTCCTCCCCGGTTACTGCGCCGGCCTCTCCCTCGGCGATTACCGGGAGCTTCCCCACCTGCTCCGGCGACCGTTGACCGAGGAGGAAACCCCCATCCTATGGTACCTGGCGCGGGAAGATCTGGTCGGGCTCTTTCGTTTCGCCGTAAAGCTCGGTTATAAAGAAGACGGGGCCGGTTATTTCTCCCGTTGCCACCTTTGCCTGGAGATCCGGCGCTTCCTGGCCCGCACGGGCCGCTTCGCGGAATTGGGGCCGCCGGAGTTTTACGCCCGGCTCGAGGCAGAAGTTTCCGACGAGCGCGAAGGCCGCCTATAACGGAATTCCCTCCCCGGCCGTTTCATTCCCCCTCGCTTTTATCTTCGGCTTCGGCGCAGATCTTCATGAGGCCCAAAGCATCGGCCGTGGCCGCCCCCGTGGCGGTATTGTTGAAGATGCACCAGACCTCGGTTTTTTCGGCCCGGGCCGCGAGAAGTTTCGTGGCCAGAGACTGAAGATACGAAGGTGGATAAGCGGAGTAATACCTTCGCGGCGACCCGTGGAGACGGTAGTAGACCAACCCGGGCCATCCACCCGGCGCGGCCGCGGCCGGAACCGGCGCGGGGTCCACCGCCGCCCTGGCCACCAAGAAGGTCCGCAGGATCTCCTCGGCCTCCGGGGTAAACCAGGTGGCATGCCGCGGTTCGCAGACCACCGGGCCGGTGAACCCCTCCCGGAGGTGGGCGAAGAACGCTTCCACCCGCGCGGGGACGAAGGCGAGCCGTGGCGGGAGCTGGACCAGAAGTGGACCGAGTCTGGGGCCGAGGCCGGCCACTTGATCCAGGAATCCGGCCAGCGGCGTTAGATCGGCCAGCCCGCCGTAATGAGTCACCGTTCGGGGGAGCTTGACGGCGAACCTGAACCCCTCGGGCGTCGAGGCCGCCCATCGTTCATAGATTGTCCGTGTATGGGCTCGATAAAAAGAGGAGTCGATCTCCACCGCCCTAAACCGCGTAGCGTAGCGTTGAAGATGCGTCCCGGACGCCGGGAATTCCTCCCGGCTGGCCCGGGGAATGGACCAGCCTGCGCAACCGATACGGAGCGGTTCCATCGCTCACCCTCCGGGGCGGACTCCGCCGCCTGTCTTGATCCCGATTAAATTCTCGCCGGCCACGGCATGAGTCCGTGGCCGACGAAAGTTTCCGGGAGCGAGGGACGTCTTTTTATTTCGACGAAACCCTATCTCATCCCTGTAGTCTCCGGCCGGGTGGTAAAGACGGCCGGCCGCCGGCGGCGTCCTGAAGTCCGATAGGCCTTCGGCGCGCCGAAGAAAAGGGCCTGCCTGGCCGAAGGGACACTGGAGAAGATGAGGCCCGGCGGGGGATCGAAAAGGCTGATCTTTATCAAAAGGACGACGATCTGCCTCAAAGTCAAGGGGTCCAACAGGCGGAAATCGATGAACTCGATCACCGCCTCGGCCGTGCATTCCATCCCTTCCCCGGCGCCGGCGAACGGGATGAACCCGGCAAAGCGCACGTCCTGAGCCCGGTGACGAACGAGCCCCCCTTCATCGACGAAGAAGATCTGTTCATGGAGCACGCCCTGGAAGATCACCTTCCCGGCGATGACCGTGCAGTTCAGCTCGGTCACCGTGGCCACGATCTCGTCGATTTTAACCGCCGGTACGTCGAGGGCCACGGTGACGTCCACCAGCGTCTGGGACGTCGCTTCTCCCACCAATACCTGAGCGCACATGGATCCTTCCTCCTCACCCCGTGGCTGGTTCATCCTATGTCCACATCGGAAAAACGCCGCCGGGCGCAAGGCAGGATTAAAAAGAAACGGGGGAGGAAACATAGAAACAGGCCAAAAAACATAAGAGAAGGTGGCAGGATGCCTGAAAACGACCGCGACGGCAGGATCGAGGCGATCCTGGACTTCGTGCATCAGCATCCCCAGTCGTTGGCGGCGCGGACCATCGTCCGCCGCCTCGCTGGCGGAGAATACCTCCCGGAGGTCGACGGCGTCGGGCTCCTGGCGGAGAAGCTCGCCGCGGCCGACGAGGAGACCCTGACGGGCTTTTATTATCTGGTAAAATAAGGGGAACCGAAATAAGGATAGTGAAATCGTAATCCGATCGCCGGCGACCCCTGCGCCGGGATATCATCCCCTTACCCTCGCCTGCCCACGAAAAAGCCTTTTTATCCTTAGGGAGGGCCGTTTTCTCCTTCTATTTCTCCCTCGCCCGTTAAAACCCGATAAAACTTAATACACTTTTCCGGATATGTATGATATAATATCTCCATCCATGGATTGGATCGGCTCAGTGGAGCCGGAAGGATTCAGGGAGGACGAAAAAGAACCCGCGGAGGTGCTTTACCATGCCCCGCCGGAGTTTGCTCCTCCTTTTCGTCCTCACCACCCTCCTTTTGGCCGCGACCCCCGTCCGGCCGGCCGGCGACTCCTTCACCGCCCTCCTCGGGGAAGAGATCCATGGGGAAGAGAGCCCTCCCGACTTCCTTGCCTCCCGGGCTCCCGGCGGCACCGGTGGGGGTGAGGGAGGCACCCGCCTCACCGCCCACGGCGACTTCGACCGGCCGGATCTCTTCACCGGCACCGCCTCCTACCGCTACGAACTGAAGCTCCCGCCCGGCACGGCCGGCATCGAACCCAAGCTGGCCTTAGTCTACCGCTCCACGGGCGATAACGGCTGGTTCGGCATGGGCTGGGAGCTCGAGGGCTTCGGTTACATCACCTACGACTACACCTTCGGCGTCCCCAGATACGACGGCACGGACGAGGGCTTCGTCCTCAAGATGGGTACGGCCACCTACGAACTCGTCCCCGACGACAGCAACCCCGACGGCGGCGCAGGCTACTACCACACCGAATGCGAAACCTGGATGAAGGTCTACTTCGACGGCACCACCTGGACCGTCGCCGACCGCAACGGCACCCGCTGGCGCTTCGGCGGAACTTTTGATTCCCGCGTTCCCATCGTGGGCCACAACTTCATCCGCCTCTGGGCCCTCGACCGGGTGGAGGACGTCCACGGCAACTACATGACCTGTTCCTACGTCCTCGACGCCCCCAACGGCGAGTACTACCCGGACGAGATCGTCTACACCCAGAACGTCAATAATACCTTGAGAAAACTCAAGACCGTCACCTTCCTCCGCGAGCCGCGGACCGACAACGTACGGCCCCATGCCCGGTGGATGACGCACCGGATCAAGGAGATCCGGGTGGATATCGACGGGACCCTCGTCGAGAAGTGGGTTTTGAATTATCGCTACAGCAACTGCACCTTCCGGTCGCTTCTCGGTTCCATCACGCGCTATGGGAACGGAAGCGTCCCGGAGACCACGAGCTTTACCTATGCGGCGGACAGCGGGTCGTTGACCTTCCGTAATGGGCCGCAACTGCCTTCTGCCGATTTTATCGGCGACATCAACGGCGACGGTTTAATCGATGGCATGAATAACAGCCCTTCCCGCTTTGAGAAAGTATACATCAACAATGGTGACGGTACTTTTACCCAATATTCCATCAATCCACCTTTAACCGTAGATATAGATTCAACGTCTTATAATTATAATCAAGCGCGTTTTATAGACGTTAATAATGATGGAAAAATAGACATCCTCGGGGCGAAAACCGTCTATATCAACCAATGGCAGGACGGACCACGATGGGTTGAGGATGCAAACTGGCATGGGGCACATGAGGTTTTTATTCCCTCCTCTGATGCCGCTACTTA
>JAAYXC010000456.1 GCA_012516115.1 Bacillota bacterium
GGTAAGTACCGGGGGGTGGCGCCCGAGGCGGGGATCGTGGCGGTCAAAGTTACCGACGCCGACGGCACGGCCACGATGTCCCAGGTCATCGAGGGATTGCAATGGGTCTTGACCAACCGCGAGAAATACAACATTCGGGTGGTCAATCTCTCGATGGGAGCCGAGCCCAGCGAGCCGTATTGGAACGATCCCCTGTGCCTGGCGGTGGAGAAACTCTGGCGGGCCGGCCTGGTGGTGGTCGCGGCCGGACACGACGGACCGGCGCCCGGGAGCGTCGATACACCGGGTAACGACCCCCTCGTCATCACCGTGGGGGCCCTCGACGACCGGGGAACCACGGTGTGGGAAGACGACCTCGTCCCGGATTTTTCGAGCCGCGGCCCGACCTACGACGGGATCGCCAAACCCGAGCTCTATGCGCCCGGAGTGAAGATCACCGCCCCTTCGCCACCCGACGGTTATGTAGAGCGGACCGGAACCTCCATGGCCACCCCCTTCGTCACCGGGGCGGCCGCCCTGCTTTTGGCCAAAGAACCGTCGTTGCGTCCCAATGAGGTAAAACGACGACTGCGGGCTGCGGCCGAAAAATTTTCTCCCCTTGAGTTCCGCCAGAGGATACGCCGCCTCAACGTCCGGGAGTTACTGAGATTGCCCGCGCAGGGAGAAAAATGCGCCCCGGAGGATGAAAAAGAGACCGCCCGTACTCCGGGCCGCCTCTTATCGAGGATACCCTCGCCCGCCGCGACCGGTTTTTTGTTTCTGATCCTCCTGATGGCTTAAAAGGGAACTTTTGTTTATGGGGAGATCTGGTGGCGAGGGCGAAGGCCATTGCCCCCATTCTACGTACTTCCCCTTCATCGGCGCTTGAGATGGAGAGAATGGGCAATAAAGCAAGGAAAAAAGATTCTTCAGGCCTCGAGCTCCCTGGAAAATAGCACGCTCCCGGTATAATGGAAGGGCGAGAGAAACAACTCCCGCCCTTCCGACATACTCTCTTTAATTAACCTCTGCCCTTCACTGGCCGGGAAATAGCAGCCCGTAGACCGCGTTGGCCAGGGCGATGTCGGCCTGCGCCCAGAACCGATGGTAGTTGAAGACCGGCGCGGTTCCGTTCTCGTAGGCCGCCTGGAGCTTGGCGAAGTCCGGATCGTCTCTGTACTTGGACCGAATGTCGAGGAAAGTGACGCCGGGTTCGATCCGATCGCCGTTGGGCATGGTGCCGCTCCAACCCGACGGAATGTAGACGATCTGCTCGAAGAAGCGCTCGTAGTCCGCGCGGGCCTCGGGCACGGAGATGCCCTTTTCGTCGCGGTACATCCACATACGGTCGAGGAGCTGTTTGGCCAGATCGCGCGCTGCCGTATCGCCGGTCGCCGCCGCGTAATAGGTTAAAGCTTTGGCCAAGGCGGCGGTGACGCCCACGTCCTGCGTATAATCCACCACGACCACGTGCAGGTTCGCGTTGTAAGAGACATCATCGGCGTTCCAGTTCTGATCGGTGGCATTCCAATTCAGGCTGGGCTGGCCGCTCCAGTTCAAGGTGGCCGGGATGGCATAGGTGCCGTCGGCGTTGAGTCTGGTCACGGATTTGACCCAGGCGATCCACTTGTCCAGAATCATTTTGGCTTTGGGATCGCTGGTTACGTAGTAGTACTCGGCCACCCGTTCCATGGACCAGGCCTGATAACCGAACCAGTTGTTGCTGGGCGGATCGTGGTATACCGGGTCCGAGTCAAAGGCCATGCCGTAGAAGGTGGCGGTACCGGCGGGCGGCGTGGCGTACTGTCCATCCCAGCTGTTGGTGCAGCCGCCGGCGATGGCTCCCTCGGCCGACTGCAACCAGCGATAGAATTCCAGCTGCCTGGTGAGGCTCGTGCCCCAATCCCTGGCGCCGTTGGGTGAAAGCGGCTTGAAAGCTGATACGCTGCTCAGAACCCAGGCGGTCATGGGGTTCTGGTAGCCGAAGTGGCTGAAACTGCAACCGATCCGCCAGGCCCAACCGGCGCTCGAATCGGTCGCGCCGCCCCAGGCATAGTACCACGAGAGTAGGTAATGGGCGCTGTCGTAGCCCGTGCCGCCGGGGCTGCTGGGACTGGTGGCGCCGAGAACCTTGAAATATTTATCGAAGAATGAATAGCGCAGATAATCGCCCATCTTGGCCGCCTTGGCCACCAACGCATCGACCACGGGTGAGCCGCCCTGTTCATCGGCCCAGGTCTTGGCCCAGTACATCGCCTGGATCGCCCGGGCATCGGCATCCGGAGCATTGGTGTAGCGCCACTGCCTGGCGTAGGAATTATCCTTGATGAACAGGTCCAGATACCCGTTGGGACCACCCCAATTGAAGGCTTCCCAGGATGGATGCGGCACGGTCTCCCAGACCGACTCCTGCGGCCCGCGCTGGAAGGTATTGATGTAGGACGGCGCGGTCGTGCCGTCACCCCGCGTACCGTAACCGTACCAGTTATCCACGTCCAGCAACCAGTGCATGCCGTAAATATCGGCCGTGCCGTAGGTGGTCTTCAGTTCGTTAAAGAGCGGATCGACCCCTACCGGGACCGAAAAATCAAGCGGACTCGGATAATAATCGGGCAACGGCCATTCCGGTGCGTAGGTGGCCGGATCCGAGGGATTGTAGAAACCGTTGGTCGGCTGATCCTGGGGCGTGGGGATGATGTATCGTTCCATGTTGGTCCAGGCATCGTTCAGCCTCGACCAGTCGCCGGTGATCCGGCCGTACATGGCCTCGAGCCAGATCCAGAAGCTATAGGCTTCGGAAGTGGTCTCATGCCCGTAATCGGGGGCCTCCACGATCAGGGTTTCCACCGAATGGTAAGGTATTCCCAGGGGACTGAAGTAACCGTTGGCCGGATCGTGGAGATCCTCCCAGAGGGCCAGGAAACGGTCGATGTATACGTTCTCCGACGAGACCGTGATCCTTACCGGCGCCGAGACCCCCGTGGCCCCCAGATCGTCGGTGGCCTTGGCCGTCAGGGTATATGAACCCACCGGAACGTTGTGCCACTCGAATTGATAGGGCGCGGAGGTATCCTCACCGAGCTTGGTGGAGCCGTTGAAGAACTCCACCTTGGTCACGGTGCCGTCGCTGTCGGAGGCGGTGGCGGCGATGACGATCTCGGCCGGCGCGGTGAAGGTCGCTCCATCGGCCGGACTGGTGATGCTGCAGGTCGGCGGGTTGGTCTGGGGTGGATTGACGGTAATGCTGACCGGCGCCGAGACGGTGGAGGCCCCTCCGTTATCGAAGGCTTTGGCGGTCAGGGTGTAGCTACCCGCGGTCACGCCGCTCCAGGTATAGGAGTAGGGCGAGGTCGTATCCGTGGCCAACAACTCCGTCCCGCTGTAAAATTCGACCTTGCTCACGGTCCCGTCGTTATCCGTGGCCTCGGCCTCTATCACGATCTCGGCCGGGGCGGTGAAAACCGCCCCGTCGGCCGGAATGGTGATGGAAACCACCGGCGGATCGTTGCTCGTGGGTTCCTGGCCGTAGATGAGGGCGCCGTTCTGGTAGACCGGGATGTATTGGGTGGTGGTGTAGGCATTGGTCAGGCCGGTATAGGACCAGTCGTTGGCCGGGTTCCATACCTGCTGCCAACCGGAGAGATGGAGGCTGAAGTTGGCCTCGATCCGGCCTCCGGCCGGCAACGAGTAGTTCCCCCAGTTCAATTCGTAGTAATAAATATTGTTTACCTGGTCGTAGGCCACCGGCCCACTCACCGTGCAGGTCGCACTGCTGTAATAGAGGCTAAACTGTAAGTTGGAGGCAGAATACCCGGCCTGGATCACCTCGGTCAGGTCGAAGAAATACCGGGCCGCCAGGCCGCTTAGGGCACTCGTACCGTCGTTGTAAAGCTGCATGCGGATGAGCGATTCCTGGTTCGGGTTGGACTGTTCGTACCTGGCCACCACGTGCACCTGGGCCGTAACTACCGGGGCCGTCAGGGTCCTGGCGCTGGCCTGGGAGGAGGCGGCCGACTCGTTCCCGCTCTGGTCCACCGCCGTCACCTTGTAGTAGTAGGTGGTTTCGGCGGCAAGACCGGTATGGCTGAAACTGCTCGCCGTGCCTTCCGCGACGAGGGTCGACGCACCGGGCGTGAAACCGGAGGTCGTGCTGGCGTAAACCCTATACTTGGCCAAGTCGGCCTCGGTGTTGTCCGCCCAGTCAAGGTCGATCCGGCTCTGACTTACCGCCGTCGCCGAAAGCCCCGTCGGCGCCGCCGGCGGCGTGGGGTCGGGTTCCGTCGTGGTCGCGGGTTCCAGACCCCAGAGGTAAACACCGTTGTCGTAGACCGGCATATAAGGCGTCTTGATTAAAGTGCTGCTGGTCAGTCCCTGGTAGGACCAGTCGTTGTTGGGATTCCACACCGTGGTTCCGCTGGGCATGCTCAGGCGGAACTGGACTTCCTTCCGGTAGTACGATTGCCCGCCCGGAAAGATCTTGGTGCCGGTAAAATCGACGATGATATAATAAATGTTCTTCGCCGTATCGTATGGAAGAAGGCCGGATACTTTCGCCCCTTGATTATAATTGGTGGTAATGGTGATATCGTTTAACGTATATCCGGCGTTGAAGACCTCGGTCAAGTCGACGAAGTAACGGAAGGAGAGTTTATCCGTGACCCTGGCCGGCCAACCGGACCGATTGTTGAGGAGGGCGCGGATCTCGGTGTAATTAGGTCCGGAAGAATTGATGCTGGCCTCGACGAAAAACTCGTCTTCCCGGGTCTCGGGCGGCGGGAAATCGGTCAGGATGGACCCGCCGTACAGCTGGTACATCTTCGCCAATGCCCCGACCAAACCGGCGTTATAATCACAGGCCACCTCGTTGCAGACGTAATCACTGATAGAATCGGTGTAGTTATCGGACTGATCCGGGCCTCCTACCAATGCCCCGTAGATGATATGCCGGTGATAAGGCGGCACGCTCTGGCTGTCGGCCCAGGACCCGTGCGCGGTCCGGTGGTGCGGGTGCTGGGGCGGATTCGCCCCGAAACCCACGACGTAACTCGATCGACGGGGGTTATCGCCCAGCATGTAGTTGATCTGCCTGATGGCGAAGTCGCGATACGTCTGTTTCTTGGTGGGGTCGCTCACCCAGTCGCTGTAGATGAAGGCGAGGAAGGCCGTATTGGCCGCATACCGCAGCGAACCCCAGGAATCGAGCCAGGCCAGACCTCCCGGGGTATAGGTAATCCGTTCACCGGTCTCCGGCACCCCGGTGGTCCAATAGTTGAGCCATCGCTCGGTGGAATCGATGTAGACCTGTTTACCGGTGAGCCTGGCCAATAATAGTTCGGCGCCGTAGTGCTTGTCATCCCAGGCCTGGGTCCACTTGTATCCCCAGTAGCCGGTCTGTCCTTCCTTGCCCCAGTTCTGCGTATACGATTCGGCCAAAGAGAGGTAGTCGGCCTCGTTGGTGGCCAAATAAAGCCAGATCGCGGCCCAGGAGAGCTCGTCCCAGAAACCGCTCCAGGAATTATAATAGCCATTTGCCGCCGTATAGCCGGCGTCGCTCCTGGTGGTATCGGCGAAATCAAAGAGCTCCCTGGCGTGTCTTAGGCAGGTATCGGCGTAGGCCGGATCGGTGGACCGGAAGATGATGGAGGCGATGGCCAGGGCGGCGGCGGTCTCCCCCGCTACACACGAGCCCGGCGAACTCAGGGTGATCTTGTAGGCCGGACGGGCCATCTGCATGACCTCGCACGGCCCCCACCAGGCGTGATCCGCCCCGGGGTCGCCGACCTGGTAGTAGAACTCGTTGGGCGCGGTATGGCACTTAATGAAGTAGTCCGTGGCCCAGCGGATGTTTTTAAGGATGTCATCCAGCAGGCCGGCGCTCTCGAAAGCGCTGCGGTACTCGTAGACCGCCCATCCGAGCATGCTGGCGGAGGCGGCCATGGGCAAACCGAACTTGACGTGGTCCCCGGCGTCGTACCAGCCGCCGGTCAGATCCTTACCCACGTCGGCCCCGTCGTTCAAACCAGACGGTCCGCGCCACTCCACCCGGTTGTCCGGAGGGAGCACCCCTGAACGCTGGCATTCGTAGAAGTAGATGGCCTTTTGTAATGCTTCGGCATAGTTGTAAGTGGCGGTCATGGAGATCGAGGCGGTGACGAGGGTAAGGATGATGGCGAAGACGAGGATCCTAAGGTACCTCATTACATTCACC
>JAAYXC010000013.1 GCA_012516115.1 Bacillota bacterium
CCCCAGAGGATGTTTAAGAGATAAAACCGGACGTATCTCCGTTTCAAGACGAACGGCGTCTTCCCCGACCCGTCCCGGCGCGGTCGCATCGAGAAGAGCGCGAACGCCGCGGCGAAGGCGAAGGCCGCCGCGAAGAGGAAAGATCCGGCGTAACTCCACTTTAAGCCGGCGAAAAGGCCCCAGACCGCAAGGCAGCCCACGATCATCGCCGCCGTGTTCACTCCCTGGTAGTAGCCGAGCATCCGTCCGTACCCTCCATCCTCGGCCAGACCCATGCCGATGCCGCTCTGCAGGGGGAGGAAGATGTGGATGCCCCAACTGTAGACCGTCATCCACAAAACGACCCAGCCGTACGAGGGCGCGAGCCAGGCCTGGCCGACGAGCCCCAGGCCGGCGGCGGCGACGGCTAGAGCCCCCAGGCGTTCGCCGGGCAGGAAGTACAAGAGCCCCGAGAAGAGGGCCACCAGGAACCCGGGCAACTCCCGGGGGAATTCCAGGAAGCCCCGGGCGCGCTCGGAGATGTGATAGAGGTCGGCGAGGTAGTTGTTGAAGGTATTCTCGTAGATCCCCGACATGATCCCGAGGCCGGCCGCGGTTGAGAGGAAGAGAAGAAAATCCCGCCGCGTCCCGTGCGGATCGGTTCCGGACTCCACGGGCGGAGACTCGATGCATTCCCCGGCGCTTCTTCGGTGGAGTTTTTTGCTGATATGCATGTTATTAATTGTAGTTAGTATTCTTCAGCTTTGCAAGCCATCAAGCCCCCTTCACCTTGGAGGAGGACGGGCACCTGGAACCCAGATGGGGCACCGGCGGCCCGGCCCAGCGGCTCTACCGGGTGACGCGGGACGGCGAGGAACTGCTTCACGCCTGGCTAACCCGGTTTCCATCGATGAGGGCACCGTGGCGCTCGCGGGTTTCAACTATACCCGCCGGGTCAAGCTGGCCCAGGCAAGCATGGGGGTCGTACCTGACGAGAGCAACTTCTACGACGAACTGGATAGCTTCGCCGTCTACGGCATGGGCACCGGACGAGGCCAGGGCATTGAAGGCCAAGCGGGCAAGGTTTCAACAATAATTTAATCTATCTTGTCGGGGTCGGTATTGGAATCGAAAACCAAAATATTCGCTTAGGAGGCTTTGGACATGGAAATCAAAGTGGTTGGTCCAGGCTGCGCGAACTGCGTAAAGGTGGAGAAAAACGTCAAGGAAGCCATTGTTTTCCGAGGGATTACTTCTAAATATCGCGGTTTAAAGGCCAAGATAAAACAGGTATCCCGCGATGATCAGGGTCAATATGCCGAAGATGGCGCGCAAGACTTTTGCAAGTCTGGCCAAACCGGGACTGTCCGTGATTCGTGCTGCGAAACCCACGGCCGTCCCGGCCAGAAAGATCAAAGCGCAGTGGCCGAGGGCGTAGGCGGCCAATAAAGCCACTCCGTAGACTATATTTGCCCGGCCGGCCACGTAGGCCAGGATGGCGGCAAGCGGCGGAGTAGCACAAGGGGAAGAGATGACCCCGGCCACCGCTCCCACCAGGACGGCTCCCAATCCTCCGGCCCGCATCCTGGGAAGCCGGCAAGTGGTCTCCACCGGACCGAAGAGACCCAAGAGCCAGAAGCCGATCAGGGCGGCCAAGCCCCCCAAGAAGAGATAAAACCACCTACCCGCGCCGGTCATGATCCGGCCGAGGAGGGCCGCCAGGGCCCCCAGCAGCGTGAAGGTGGCCGCCAGCCCCAAAGAGAAGAGGAGGCTGTAGCGGACGGCCTGCCGGCGGTCGGCGGCATAGGCGCCCACGTAACCCAGGATGAGCGGTATGGAGGCCAAGACACAGGGGCTGAAAGCCGAGATCAAACCGGCGAGGAAAGCTAAGGGGAAGGCGAAGAAGGGGTTCTGGTCGATGAAACGGCCGAAATTCTCAAGGAAGGCGATCATCATGACACCACCTCAAAAAAGGATGCAAAAGATCACCGGCCTTCGGGTTCCTCCTCCTTTATCCAGCCGAATTCCTTGAACTTGGCCAGGATCTGGGACCGGGAAAAGAATCCCACATGCCGGAAGAGTTCTTTCCCTTCGGCGTCGAAGAAGATCTGGGTGGGAATGAGGTGGATCCCGTACCGCTCCGTCCAGTCCGGGTACTCGTAGACATCGACGGTCTGGACGATTATCCGGCCTTCGTATTCTTCGCGCAGGGCGGCCAGGATGGGTTTCATCTGGCGGCAAGGGACACAGGTCTCCGACCCGAGTTCGAGGAGCATCGGTAGTCCCTTTTCCCCGGGCTTAATTGGTCCGTCTTCAACCCTCTTTTCTTCTTTCAAAAGCCTCTCGGCTTCCCGGTCAATCCGGGCGTAGTCGGCCTTCTGTTTCCAGATATATAAGAACGGGATGGCCAGGATGAAGAGGACCAGGACGGCTATCTTCCAATACTTCTTCAGGGGACTCCCTCCTTATTCTAGATGTGGGGCGAAAGGCCCGCCGAACCTCTACGGCGCCCTGAAGGACGCCGCTATCCGGAGACCGTTCTTTTCCAGGCCGGAGGCCCTTTCCAGGCTGTGGCGGCGGTCTTCAGGCTGCCACCGTATCTACGCCCTACGCCCCCAGCATTCCCCGGATGATCACGTCGACGGCCGTCTCCTCATCCAACCCCCGGGCCATCAACGTCTCCAGTTCCTTCCGGCTGACCGTGCCGATGGCCGCCTCGTGGGTTACGTAGGCGCGGGGGTCGGTCACCTTGACCACCGGGGTGGCGCTGGCCACCGCTTCGTCACGCACGATTTCTATACAGTCCACATGGCCGCGGGCAAAGGGGGCACGGCCCTCGGTGATACCGATTACTTCGCTTTTAGCCCGCTCGCGTACGGCGATGCGCGACTTGACGAGCCCCCGCGCGCCCTCGCCGTTCAGGTGAACGGCCTCGCGGACGGAGATGATATCATCACCATAACCGTAGACCTTGGTGGTGATCTCGGCCAGGCCGTGCGCCCCCGTTTCGACCGTATAATCGAAGTCCAGTTTCCCCACGCGGCCGGTGACGAGTGCGAACTCGGTGGCGAACCGGCCTTCTTCCTCCACCGCGATCTTCGCCCTGGCCACCACTTCCACACCGCCACCTTGACCGTGGTAATGGGTCTCGCGGTACTTCATGCCCGCCCCGCGGCCCACGTGGATGTATGCTTCCATCTGGTGGAGTACCCGTTCGGCGTAGGGAAAGGTACAGTGGGCGATGAACTCGGCGTATGCCCCTTCGCCGATCGCGAACTCGGGTAAGATGCGCTGGACCCCTTCTTTGGGAATGACGCCGAAACAGAGATGGGCCGGAGAATCCAGCCGCACACCCGCTGCCACGACCCCTTTGACCCGCACGCCGTCGCGGAGTTACACGGAGAGAAGTTCAACACCTTATAC
>JAAYXC010000080.1 GCA_012516115.1 Bacillota bacterium
AACAAGGTATCCGTCTATCGGTTAGAAAAGGGTTGATTACCTTCTCGTCGAGAGACCGTCCAGAAAAAGCCCGCGGCCCTTGTTTATCATAAGGGGAACGGATATCAATCTCCGGATTAATTATTCTGGCGATGGCACACCCTAAAAGAGCCTCTCGGTAAGACTGAACAGTACTAGTAAATAAAACCCCTGCAGCTTGTTTGGCTTTTTCCGAGACTTCCGGCGGTTTACGGTCCATATAATCTTTTTCGGCCTTGGTAAATTCTTCTGATAAAAGCAATCCCGCTTCTTTAAAATCGATCTTTTGCCCCATAACCACTTTCTCCTAAGATTATTTAGTAATTCACCCACAATGCTTCCTTGCGAGGTTCTTTCACCGAATGACAGGTCTTCACCGGGGCATCGATCCGTCGCCAATCGCCATAGAGTTCGTCCATAAGCCGACAACGGTAGCCGGAGATGGCCACCTTTCCCCGGCATTGATGGAGCACATATGCCAATTCCCGGTGCGCTTCTTCGTCCATTTCGAAGCCATATGCCCGCCTATCACCACGCGTTTCGGGAACATAGGGTGGATCGCAATAAAATAAAGTCTGGGGAGAATCGTAAAGTTTAATCACCTCGATGGCCGGACGGTTCTCGATCTGAACCCGCAAAAGACGCTCTGCAATCTCCGGAAGCATCTCCACGCTCCCGAGCCAACGCGAGACCACGCCCGACATCCCCCGCCGAGAAGTATTTCTGCAGTTGGCCCATCTACCCAAGGTGGCCGTTTGGGCCAGCCCCGTTCTTGTTTGTCTGGCCCGGACGAAGAAACGCCTGGCCCGCTCGAGATCGGAAATATCTTCTTCCAGGGGCGAAATGGCAAGCTCGAATTCTTCCCGCGAAAAAGGGGTCAAGGCAATCGCCTTAAGGAGTTCTTCGGTGCGATCGCGGAGTACCCGGAAAAAATTAACTACTTCCCCGTCTATATCGTTATATGTTTCCACCGGTGAGGGAGGGCGGTTAAGTAAAACAGCCGCCGAACCACCGAAAGGTTCACAATAATGATGCGCTGGGGGAAGAAGAGGGAGAAGCCAATCCAGATGAGAATATTTCCCTCCATACCATCCAAAGGCTATTAGACGTCCCCCGAGCAGGGAATACCCGTTCTTACTGCCCAAAGGATCGGGTTTGCGCGCTTTCTTCTGAGGAGCCGTCAAGAAAAATCCACTCGGAGCCTCGGAGATGCTCATCGGATTTATCCTCTCCAGTTTAGATTTTAAGGTTACCTGTTGTGGTCTTCATTCCGGTCTGAGAAAATTATACTACAAACATATGTTTGTAACAAGCAAGGACAAGGAAAACTTAACCTCTAATTATTTCGGCTCGAACCCCCATAGGGGCATACACGGCGATGATCTCCCTTACCACCGCCCGGTTCGCCCCGTCGCACGAAATGTTCCGCCGGACGTCAAGGCTTTTTAACTCCGCTTCTTTATAAAGCTCCCGGGTCAAAGGCGTATCATGGTTCGAGATGACCACCAAGGCGCCACGTGCGGCAGCCCGGGCCGCGGCCTTGGCCAGGCGCTCCTGATCCGCCAGCCCGAACCCGCCCGCGGCATACGAAGTAAAGGAAGCAGTGGGTGAGAGAGGTATGTAAGGAGGATCGCAGTAAATTACGTCATCCGGACCGCAGGCATCCATAACTTCCTCGAAGTCCCGGTTCGTGATCTTGGCGCGGGCCAGGACCGCGGCGGCGGCCAGGATCTCCTTTTCAGGAAAATACGGAGCTATATATCGGCCAAAGGGCACATTGAACTCTCCATCCGCGTTGTAACGACACAGGCCGTTGTAACCATGGCGATTTAAATAGAGAAAAAGTGCCGCACGGGTTAAGGGGTCTCGAGTCCGATTGAATTCGTCGCGAAGACGATAATAAACTGACCCTTTGTTATTTTCCGGGACAAAATAGGGCCGGCTGCGCATGATAACTGCTTGTGGATCACATTTGATCTGGTCCAGAAGATCTATCAAGTCTTTATTGATATCGTTCAGCCAGAAACTCTCCGCCCGGTCGGCAACGGCCAAGGAAAGGGCACAACTACCACAAAATGGTTCGACCAATCGCTTGATCGGGAATTGTAAATAGCCTAAAAGGAATGGCACAATACGTCGTTTACCGCCCGGCCATTTGAGGAAAGGCGCCGGGCCTTTATTGGTCGTGGTCGTTTGCCCGCTGCTTGCCTTCATGTGCTGCTTTATCTCTCTCCCGCGAGTCCCACTGGCGGCCGACGACGCGGTCAAGACCCGTGGGTCTTCTCATAACGCATGTAGATGCTCCGCTCCTTGAAGCCGAGGGACTTTCAGAAGCCGATGTCGGCCTCGTTCCAAGAAAGGACTTCTATATTCTGGTATCGGCCTCCAACTTTTTTAGGAGCAGATGAAAGGCCCTGGTGCCCAAGCCTTTTCTCCTGTACCCACGATCGATGAAGAACTGGCGGAGATGAAGCGGTTTCCTGGTCATGTCGGCCAAGGCATAACCGATGACCTCTCGTCTTCTTGAAAGAGCGTTATAACCAGTATTGATAAACATGCGCATACGTTCTTTCAGTTCTTGCAGGGTCATCGGGTTGTCGTGTCTTTCGTCTCCGATGAGCTGTTTATTAATGTGCGCGAGCAAGTCAAGATTGTTCTTCCGTGCAACGCAATAAATTCATTATTACACCCCTGTCCTGTGTCGACTGCTGCTCTTAATTTTTCGGCCGCCCTTCCCCAACTTCCTGCTAATCGTCAAAGGCTCGACGGGCTGGGAAAGAAAGCGGCCGTGACCAGGGCCCAATCTCTCGGACATCCGGGTCTGCCGGGAGCTCAAATCCAACGTCCTTTTCCGCTGGTTCTGCGGCAATCGGCCGAGCGGCCCGATCCCGGACGACACCACCTGGTCATGCCGATCTCGGGCACTGCCGAGCTGGAAAGCTGGTCCTAACTGTGCTAGGCTCGGATTGTTCGTTCATACCGCCTCGACTGACGGCCGGCCGGGGCTATCCGGCAAAGACCGATCCGACGGGATTCAGGGGTCGTAAAAAAAACTCATCATAAAAAAAGATCCTCTATTCTTTGGCCAAGGGGATTGTCCTATCATGGAAATAAGTTAACCGAAGATTGAGGCGATAACCCAGCACTACAAGAGATGAGGGTTGAAGCCGTGCCGCAACTTCTGCTGATGGAGGGCATCTCCAAACGTTTCCCGGGCGTAGTAGCTCTGGACCGCGTCAACTTCGAGGTCGAACGAGGGGAAGTCATGGCCTTGATGGGAGAGAACGGGGCCGGCAAGTCGACCCTGATCAAGATCCTTGCCGGTGTCTACCCCAAGGATGAGGGCCGCATCTTCTTCGACGGACGGCAGGTCGAGATAACGTCGCCGCACGTCTCCCAGGCCATGGGCATCAGCGTCATCTTCCAGGAACTGAACCTCCTGCCCAATCTGACCGTGGCGGAGAACATCTTTATGGGCCGGGAGAACCGTCGGGGACGTTTCTTCGTGGACCGGCGGCGGAGCAACGAAATGGCAAGGGAGTTGATGCGACGCGTCGGCCTCTCTTGTTCCCCGGAGGCGATGGTCAAAGACCTGCCGATCTCCCAGCGGCAGATGGTCGAGGTGGCCAAGGCGCTCTCACTCAAGGCCAAGCTGATCGTCATGGACGAGCCGACTTCGTCCCTGACCGAGAGGGAGGTCGACCTACTTTTTGCCATCATCGCGAGCCTCAAGGCCGAGGGTGTGTCGGTGGTCTTCGTCTCGCATCGGATAAACGAGGTGTTCCAGGTCGCCGATCGCGTGCACATCCTGCGCGACGGGAAAGATGTGGGGATCCTGACGCGCCGGGACCTGACCGAGGACAGGGTGATCAGGATGATGGTCGGCCGGGAATTGCGGAGTATCTTCGTCAAGGATTCCCGACCCGCCAGCGAGGTCGTCCTCTCCGTCCGCAATCTGTCCACACCTGGATTCCTGCGCGGCATCAGTTTCGACCTCCGCCGAGGTGAAATCTTGGGCCTGGCCGGACTCGTCGGCGCCGGCCGCACCGAACTCATTAGGGCGCTTTTCGGCGTCGACCGGCGATCCAGCGGAGAGATCGCGATCAACGGCAAGCCCGTCAGGATCGCGTCCCCAAAGGACGCGATCCGATGCGGCTTGGGCCTGGTTCCTGAGGACCGCAGGCAACAGGGGCTGATCCTGGGCATGACCGTAAGGGAGAATGGCAGCTTGGTGGCCCTGCCCATGCTCCAATGGCTTGGTTTCGTGCGTCACCGGCGCGAGCGGGAGCTGGTCGACCGCCTCATCGCGCTTCTGGGTATCAAGACCCCGCACAGGGAAGAGAGAGTCGCCAACCTGAGCGGCGGCAATCAGCAGAAGGTCGTCCTGGCGAAATGGCTCGCGGCTAAACCCCAGATCCTTCTCCTCGACGAGCCAACCCGGGGGATCGATGTCGGGGCCAAGGAAGAGATCCACCGCATCATGTCCGACCTCGCCCGCCAAGGCATGGGCATCCTCATGATCAGCTCTGAACTACCGGAGATCCTCGGCATGAGCGACCGCATCATCGTCATGCACGAGGGGCGCATTACCGGCGAGATGACCCGCGAGGAGGCAACCCAGGAAAAAGTGATGGCCTTGGCCGTGCGCTAGACTGGAGTCGGAACGTCGAACATGAGTTTATAGACAATAATTCTAATATTCTGTTAAAATCTTAACGCAAGTACCGGATGATCCGGGGCCATCGGAGATCGAAGGTGGCACCAAGGCGAAGGGGGCCTGAACTCATGCCCACAGAAGAATTGACCCGCACCGAAGGGGCAAAGACCGGCGGAATGCTGATGCATTCGCTTAGCTACATCTCGATCCTGCGGGCGGGGACGCGCCGGTTGGGCCGCTTACCCTCCACCGGCATTCTGTTCATCCTCTTGTTCCTCTGCGGATTGCTCTGGTTGACCTGCCCCGAGACCTTTCCCACGGCCGACAATTTGTTTGCCGTGGCGCGTTCCTTCTCTTACATCGCCGTAGCGGCTATCGGGGAGCTGATGGTGATCATCATCGGCGGTATCGATCTCTCGGTCGGTTCGGTCATGGGCTTCAGCGCCATCCTGACCGGCTGGCTCATGTACCGGCTGGCGACGCCGATCCCCTTGGCGATCCTCTGCGGGCTCTCCGGCGGGGCCGCCTTTGGTCTGTTTAACGGTTTCTGCGTCACGAGACTGCACCTGCCGGCCTTCATTGCCACGCTGGGCACGATGTGCATCGGTCGCGGGTTTGCCTATGCCATCACCAAGGGATATACGGTCCCGGTACCGAGGGCCTACGCCAATCTTGGCCAAGGTTACCTGGGCCTCGTGCCATATCCTGTGCTCTGCATGGTCGGGCTGGGCCTGCTCTTCGCGGTCTTCCTCGGCCGGACGGTAATCGGGCGGCGCATCTACGCCCTGGGGGGCAACGAAGAGGCCGCCAAGATCTCCGGCATCGACGTCCCTGGGGTCAAGATGCTCGTCTTCACCCTCTCCGGTTTACTGGCCGGTGCCGGCGGGATCCTTTGCTCGGCCCGTCTGGGCGTGGCCCAGTCCACCCTGGCCCTGGGATATGAACTAGACGTAATCGCGGCGGTTTTCATCGGCGGGGCAAGCACGGCCGGGGGTTCCGGCACGGTACTCGGGACCATCCTCGGCGCCGCCATCATGGGGGTCATCCGTAATGGTCTGGTCCTTTTGAACGTTGACCCGTATTGGGTTCAGACCGCCATCGGATCCGTCATTATCTTGGCCGTGGCCTTCGACCGCTTCCGTCTCCAGTACCGGGACCGCCGAGGTGCGAAGGGGAGGTGAAAGATGGGAGTAGTCTTAATCTCTGGATCCCGAGGAATGTAAAGAAAAGACGTAAGGGAGGATGGATGATGAAACGTTTGACTGTTCTGCTTACGATCCTGTTTCTGATGGTTCTTTGTGTCAGTGCCATCCCCGGAGGGGCCAAGTCCTTGACCATCGCCATGATCCCTAAGGCCCTCGACAACCCCGTCTTCCTCGATGCTAAAGAGGGTGGAGAAAAAGCCGCCAAGGAACTGGGCGTGGAGTTCATCTGGACCGGCCCTACCACCGCCGATGCCGCCGGCCAGGTAACGGTGATCGAAGGGCTGATCCAGAAGAAGGTGGATGGCATCATCGTCAGCTGCTGCGACGCCGGCGCCTTAAAGGACGTCATCGATCGGGCCGTGGCGGCCGGGATAGTGGTGGCGACCTTCGACTCCGACTCCCCCGACAGTAAGCGGGCCTTCTACTGCGGTACCGATAACTACAAGGCCGGCAGGGCCTGCGGCGAGTACATGCTCCAACTGGCCAAGGAGCGCAAACTTCAGAATACCACCCTGGAATGCGCCATCCTCACGGGCGGCCTCGGTGCCTTCAACCTGAACGAGCGCATCCGGGGATTCAAGGAAGCCTGCCAGGGCCAGCTGAAGCTGAAGTACCTCTCGACCATGGCCTGCGACGATGATATCAACCGCGCGGTAGAACTCACGGAGCAATGCATCAAGGCCCATCCGAACCTCAAGGCCTTCTTCTTCGCGGGTGCCTGGCCATTCTTCTCCAAACCGGGTTCCATGCCGAATCTCAAGGCTTGGGTAAGGAAAGGCGGGCTTTCCGTCTCCATGGATACTTTCTATCCGGTGCTGGTGGCGATGAAGGACGGCCGGATCAATGCCCTGGTGGGCCAGAACTTCACGGCCATGGGGGATCTCGGCGTCC
>JAAYXC010000081.1 GCA_012516115.1 Bacillota bacterium
CCACCCAGGCCTCGCCGTAGGCGTTGCGCACGGACTCTTTGACCGGATTCAACACAGGCTCCTCCCCCCCAGCGCTAAGACCGCCTGTTCGTAGCTGCGATCATCTACTGGTTTGCCATGCCATTCGCTCCGGCCTTCCATAAACGAGACGCCTTTGCCTTTTACCGTCTCGGCGATCACCACCACCGGGCGGCCATGGATCTTTCTTTCCACGGTAAGAACTTGTTCCAGTTCAGTAAGGCTGTGCCCGTTACAACGGCGGACTTCCCAGCCAAACCCGATAAATTTCATCGCCAGATCGCCCAAAGGCATCACTTCTTACTCCGTCCCATCGAGCTGGACATGATTCCGGTCGACAATGGCCACCAGGTTCCCGACTTGATACCCGGCCGCGGCCATCGCCGCCTCCCAGACCATGCCTTCCTGCAGTTCCCCATCACCAAGTAAGACATAGGTTAGATAAGAGCGCCCGTCGAGACGACTGGCCAGGGCCATCCCCAGGCCGGACGAAAGCCCCAGCCCCAACGGCCCGCTCGACATCTCGAGCCCCGGCATGCTTTTCATGTCCGGGTGCCCCTGGAGCCTGCTCCCTAAACGGCGCAGGGTTCGCAGTTCCTCCCGGGAAAGCAAGCCCAAATAGGCAAAGAGGGCATAAAGCGCAGGGGCCGCGTGGCCTTTGGAAAGAACAAACCGGTCCCGTTCCGGGTCTAAGGGGTTTCGCGGGTCAAACCGCATCTTCTCCAAATACAGCGTCACCAGGATCTCCACACAAGAGAGACTTCCCCCCATATGGCCCGAACCGGCCCCATGGACCATCTCGAGGATCGTCCTTCGGATGGTGCGGCAGATCTCTTCAAGTTCCAGTAGGCGTTCGGGGGTCAATTCGCCAGCCTCCTTAAAAAGGTCAAATCGAACCCTGATTCTACATCTTTTTAATCAAATCGAACTCCCCTTTTTCCGCCGCGGCGAGGATGGGCGCCATATACTCGTCGACCAGCCCGGCATGAAGAGGTACGGGCATGTTCTTCAGCTTCATTTCAAGTTGTGGGTCCTTGGCCGCCTGAAGCGCCCGCTCAATGTGTTTAGGCGTAAAACCCGGTAAATCCCGGAGAGTAGTAGGCGCCCCGATGCTGCGGGCAAAAGCTACCAGGCCTTCCGCCACCGCTATTCCTAAATCGCGGCCCTGATATTTCTCTATATCCCCTTGGAGATATCCGGTTCGTTGCAAAATCTCCCCTATTACCCGCAGTTGGTCTTGGATCGCCGGGGCAAAGAAGACCGTATATTAGGGATTCATCAGCCCACAGGCCCGACCATGGCTGGCGATGTCGACCAAAGAGAAACTGGTAAGATGCGCGCCGTTCGTCCCGCCGACCATGATGGCATAACCGCCTAGGTCGGTCGCCAGGCCCAAGGCCTCCCGCGCCTCCAAGTCCTTGGGGTCCTCCAGCGCCCGCTTGGTATACCGGAGCACCAATTCAATCCCCACGGAAGCGATCTCTTGGATTAAACCAAACCGGGATTTATCGGCCCCGTAGAAAACTTCCAGGCAATGGGCCATCCCGTCGAGCGCCCCGTCGACCGTTAACCCGGGCGGCATGGTGGTGGTCACGCTATAGTCAAAGACCGCCGCCGACGGGACGATGGCCTCATCCACGATGAGCTTCTTCTGCCCGGCCACCGGGTCGGTGATGTTGGCGTATTTGGTAAGATGCGCCCCGGAACTCGCCGCCGTCTGCACGGCCACAAGCGGTCGTAACTTTCCGTTGGTGCGCCGCAAGGCTTCACTTACCAGGCCGGTGCCGAAATAACTATCGATCTCCAGACTAAACTCCCCAAGGGAGGCCAGAAGATTGGCCGCCTTGGCCGCGTCAATGGAACTACCTCCACCGACGACCACCACGCAATCGGGTTGCCAATGGAGAATATAGGAGGCCAGGCGGTAGACATCCTCCCGTGGCGTATTGGGCCCCGCGTCGGGGACCACCCGGCCACCGGCCAAGACCATTCCTTGCTCCCGTAAAGAGGCCTCTACCCGCGCCAAGACCGGCCCCAAAACCTTTTCGTTCCCGACAAGAAGAACCTTCCGGCCGTAGCGGGCGGCGTATTTCCCCACCGCGCCTAAAACATCTAAACCAAAAGAATAATTCTCGCCTTTAAAGGTTTGAAGCAGATTCTGCGCCCGTTTTCGCAGGGGGTTTTCCATTAGCTAATTCCTCCTTATTTATAA
>JAAYXC010000082.1 GCA_012516115.1 Bacillota bacterium
GGTTATATGTTTGAATATCCGTATTCTGGCAATATGTTTACTCCTGGTGGTCATCCTGGGCACGGCAACCATGGCCGCCTCCAAGGTCACCACGATTACCTACACCCGTTGGGCCGGTACGGAAGAAGAGAAGGCCTTCACGGAACTGATCAACAAGTTCATGAAGGCGAACCCGGATATCCAGGTCAAGTGCGAATTCCTCCCGTGGGGCTCTTACTGGGAAAAACTGCGTACTACCATCCTTGCCGGTACCGCGGCGGACGTCATCTCCTTCTCCCATCTAATGTCGGCGCCTTACGTCTCGCGCGAAGTTCTCTACGAAATGTCCAAGCTTTCCGGGGCCAAGACTTTGCTTAACAATATGCAGGAAGGGACCAAGGCGGCCGTCCTCGTCAAGGGCAAGATTTACGGTATGCCGGTCGGCGTCGGGGTCCGGGCGATGATCTACAACAAGGCCCTCTTCGACAAAGCGGGCGTCCCTTACCCTAATAGCAAAAAACCCATGACCTGGGACGAGTTCGTCCAGATGGCGTCCAAGCTTACCGTCAAGGATGCCAGCGGTAAGGTCGTCCAGTACGCCACCCGCTTCCATGTTACGGAGATGTGGGAAGCCATCGTCGTCCAGGCCGGTGGGAAGTTCGTCGACGATTACACCCGTCCTAGCAAGGTCATGATAAATACTCCCGAAGGGATCGCGGGCTTGCAGTTCCTTCGGACCTTGGTTGAGAAAGGCATCCACCCGCCGTGGGATCTCATCACCGAATGGGAGGGCGCTTTCGGTTCGCCTGACTCGGCCCTGGTTACCGGTAAGGTCGCCATTATGCAGAGCGGCCCTTGGACGCTCGGTCCGATCGTGCAGAAGGGGATCAACTTCGGGTCCTGCCCGCTCTTCATGGGTAAGAAGCGGGCCCCCCGCGGTTACGTGCACTTCCTTTCCATCTCGCGTAACTGCAAGAACCCGCAGGCCGCCTGGCGCTTGATCAGGTGGATGTGCGATCAAGGCCAGCTGGAGTTCACCAAGACCGGCGACCTCCCGGCCAACAAGAAGTACCTCGAAAAAGCGCAGAAAGAAAACCCCTACGGCTACAGTCCCGAGGTTATGGAGGCTTTCTTCAGCGAACTGCCGTACGTCATCACCGGCCCGATGGTCCCGACCGACGATCTGGCCACCATGACCGATGAAGTCATCCAGGACCTGGTCGGTCTGAAGATCACCGCCGCCGAAGCCGCCAAGCGGATGGAGCAACGAGGGAACGAGATCATCAAGAACATCGAGTACTGAACCTTTCCATCGCGTGAAGGTAAAGGGTCGGCGGGAGGAACGCTCCCGCCGACCTCCCATGGAGGCAGAGAAAATGGCCGGACTAATACAAAGGCGCAATCGTATGGGCATGGTCTATACCTTGCCCTGGCTGGTGGGTTTTCTTTGTTTTCAGGTCTTCCCCATCGGTTACTCGCTTTTCGTCAGTTTTCATAAATGGGATATGTTCACCAAGCCGAAGTACATCGGCTTGGCCAATTATCAGCAACTCCTCACCGACCCGCGGTTTTTGATCTCCTTCCGTAATACCCTTCTTTTTATGGTCTTCAGCATGGGGCTGGGTATTAGCCTCGGGCTTTTCATCGCCGCCTTGCTGGCGGAAAACATCAAGGGGGCCGATGTCTACCGGACGATCTTTTATCTGCCCAGTCTGGTGGTGCCCATTGCCTTCGGGATGATGATGCGTCCGATCTTCGCCGGCGAAGGTTTCGGGCTCATCAATCTCACGTTAAACCTTTTGGGCATCAAGGGCGTGGCCTGGCTGGACAACCCGGCCACCGCTTTCTGGGTGGTGATTATAACCAACTTCTGGTTTATCGGGGCGTGCATGGTCATCTTTTGGGCCGGCATCAAAAACATTTCGCCCACCTATTACGAAGCGGCCGAGATCGACGGGGCCGGCTGGTGGAGCCGTTTCTTCCATATCACCATCCCCATGTTGAGCCCGGTGATCTTCTTCCAGATCGTCTCGGGGCTTATCTATGCCCTCCAGATCTTCGACATCCCCATCGCCCTGGCCAACCTCGCCGGTAATTACCGGGCCGTCATGGGAAGAAACGACGCCCTGGGGACGTTGGTCTTCTACCTCTATATGGAGGGCTTCCGGAACTGGCGAATGGGGAAGGCCGCGGCCATCGGCTGGGTCATCTTATTGATCGGACTGGTATTTTCGCTCTTAATCCTCCGCATCATGCGCCATACCTGGCGGACGGGCGAAGCGGCGCAATGACGGCGAGAGAGGAGGAGAACCCGATATGGAATCCCGGTTATTCATGGAACCTTACGCCCAGGGGAAGGCAAGGAGGAAACGCGTTAACTGGGGAACCGTCGCGGCCCATGCCTTTCTAATAGCCTACGTGGCCTTGATCTTGATCCCTTTTTTGTGGCTCTTCGTCTCGTCTTTAAAGGACATGGGACAATATTACTCCACCGATATGAAGACCACCTGGCTGCCGTGGCCTTTGCATTTCGAGAACTATCCCAAGGCCCTGCAAATGGTGCCGCTGCATCTTTATCTTTTCAATAGCATCTGGCTGGCCACGGTCCAGACGTTACTCTCCGTCTTCAGTTCGGCGCTGGTGGCCTACGGTCTTTCGCGGTTCGATTTCAAAGGTCAGGGGTTGATCCTAGCCATCCTCATCGCCAGTATGCTCTTGCCCACCCAGGTCACCCAGATCCCGCTTTTTATCTTCTACAGCAAGATCGGCTTCGTTAATAGCTTTAAACCCTTGCTAATCCCCCATATTTTCGGTGGGGCCTGGAACATCTTTTTGATCCGGCAGTTCATGGTGACCCTCCCCAGGGAGCTCGACGAAGCAGCCCTGGCCGACGGGGCCACCACTCTCGACGTCTTCTTCCGGGTCATTCTGCCGCAGTCGAAACCGGCCCTGGTGGTCACCGGTCTCTTCACTTTCCTCTGGAGCTGGAAGGACGCCTGGGGACCGCTGATCTACCTTAACAGTGAGAACCTCTATACGCTTCCCATCGGCCTTTTATATTTCCAGTCGCCGACCCAGGCCGAGGTCACGGTCCAGCTGGCGGCGATCGTCATCGCCCTTATTCCCACCGTGATCTTTTATTTCCTGGGCCAGGGTTATCTGGAACGCGGCGTGGCCATCGCCGAACTCAAATAGCGGCGCAAGGAGGGATACACGATGCGGCCGCTGGCCCGATGGATTGGTCTGGTTTGCCCGGTGGTTTTGGTCTTGAGCAGCCTGGTCACGACGGGGACCGCCCAGACGGACCAGGAGATCGTCCTCTGGCAGAGTTTCGAAGGCTCCCATGCCTGGCGGGCGGTGGGTACGGCATGGAAGGACGGTGACTCTTCTCTGGTGGCCGAGACCGTGGAGGAACATGCCACGGACGGGCAGAAGGCTTTACGGTGCCGGTTCAGGATGACCGGTTCCGACTTCGCCACCTTCATGACCGAGGACCTGCGGCAATGGTCCAACTGGTCGCCGTACCGGGCGCTGCTCGTGGACGTCTTCAACGGGACCGCCGAGGAAGTCCGGGTGGCCCTGGCCGTCTGCACCGGCGACAGCTGGGAATGGCATGAGACCAGGGTGGAGACCCTCGTCCCAGGGCTGAATCGCGATGTCTCCTTCCCGGTGGAGGGTTCCGAATGGAAGACCGCGGCGAGCAATTGGGAATTCAAATCGCCTTTGAAAAACGCCGACCAGGTCAAACGGGTGGCCCTGAAGTTTTTCGGCCGCGTCGGCCTGGAAGGTGAGTTCTATCTCGATAATCTAAGGCTGATCAAGCCCCGTCCGGCGGCCCTGATGCCGGCCGCCGCCGGACCGGCCATCTTGAATTTGGCGGATAATCTCATCGATGGGGCCGTGGCGGCTTACGAGAAATTGGAGCTCCGGGCCGTCCTGGCCGGCCGGGTGGAGAACCCCTACGATCCGGCGGAGTTCGAGGTGGAGGGCCTTTTCACCGACCCGGAGGGGAAGACGTACCGTGTCCCGGGCTTTTTCTATCAACCGTTCACCCGGAAGGTGGAAGGGTCGCGGGAGCTTTACACACCCGCCGGGGAAGCCGACTGGCGGGTTCGGTTCACCCCCACCCGGCCGGGGGACTGGACCTACCGGTTGCGGGTGCGCCAAGGAGCCGTGGAGATCGCTTCCGCGGCCGTCCCATTCAAGGTGCAGCCCGGGAAGCGGCCGGGCTTCGTGCGGGTGGCGCCGGGCACGGGCTATTTCGTCTTCGAAAGCGGCGAGCCCTTTGTTCCCATCGGTTCCAACGTGGCCTGGTACGATGCTCGGGGGATGCTGGCCTATGAGCACTGGTTCAAGCGGATGGCGGAAAACGGCGCGAACTACGCCCGGATCTGGCTGGCCTCGTGGGGTTTCGCGCCCGAGTGGCTTGACACCGGTCTGGGGAACTACCATAACCGGCAACGGCAGGCCTGGCAGCTGGACTACCTCTTTGAGCTCGCGGAGAAACACGGGATCTACATCATGCTCTGTTTGACCAACCACGGCCAGTTCAGCCGGAGTACCGACGCCGAGTGGGACCGGAACCCTTACAACGTGGCCAACGGCGGCTTCCTTCAGGAACCGGCGGAGTTCTTGACCGATCCCCGGGCCAAGGAGCTCTTCCGGCGCAAGCTCCGTTACATCGTGGCCAGGTGGGGCTATAGTCCGAACCTTTTCAGTTGGGAGTGGTTCAACGAGGTGAACCTGGCCACCGGTCTCGCCGACGACGCCATCCTCGTCCCCTGGATGGAAGAGATGAACGCTTATCTTGAGACTCTCGACCCTTACGATCACCTGGTGAGCAACAGTTTCAGCAGTTCCATCCGGGGTGACGAGCCGCATTGGACGACCGCGGCCGTGGATTACCTCCAGTTCCATCAATACAACCAGTATAATTGGAGCGCCATCTGGTACGAATACCTCCAAGATATCCGCCGCGCGTCGGCGAAGCCCGTGCTCATCGGGGAATTCGGGCTGCAGAGCGGGGTTCTCGATCCTCAGGGCATCCATTTCCATGAGGGTTTATGGGCCGGGCTCTTTGTCGGCGCGGCCGGAACCGGGATGCTTTGGTGGTGGGACACCTACATCGAGCCCAACGATCTTTACCGTCATTTCAAAGGCGTCAGTTCGTTCTTCCGCGAGGAGAGGTTGCCCGAAGGCAAGTTGAAGCCGGCGCGCTTGACGACGACCAATGAAGATCTGCAGGCCCTGGGGCTCGTAAGCGAAAACCGGGCCCTGGTTTGGGTCCGCAGCTTGAGGTATAACCACCGCTACTTCGAGAACCAGGCCTTCAAAGTCGGCCCGAACAAGGTGACCTTCCCCAAGGTCACCGGCGAGGTGGAAGTTCCCGGTCTCTCGTCCGGCAAGTATATGGTGGAACGCTGGGACACGCTGACCGGGAAGGTGGTTTCCCGGGCGGAAGTCCGCCATCAGGGAGGGAAGTTCGTCTTGTCCCTTCCCGGCTTCGACAAGGACCTGGCCTTTAAGATCATCGCGCGTCTTTGACTTCCTTTTTCCCCTTGCGGCTCCCCACGATTTGACCATTCCCCCCCTCTAACATAAAGAACCGCGGCCGTCAGCGCTTGACGGCCGCGGTTCGTTGCCACCAATCTTAGCCACGGATTTACGCGGATTAAACACGGATTAATAACAGCTGACTAAAACATTAGTCCGCGTTAAATCTGGGTGAATCTGTGGCTGATTTTTTGGTTTATGATAACGCGATCAAAAATACCTTTGTTCCTGCCGGTCGTAGACAAAGGGGAGGGCCGACCGCGGCCGCTTTATGTCTGCCCCTCCCCCCGGTCAAGTCTCGCCTTCCTCCGCCGCGCGACCAAAACCGCGGCCAGCACCGCCACGGCCGTTAAACCGGTCGCTCCTCCGATCGCGGCCAAAAGGTTGGCAACGTTCAATAAACTACACCGGAACTCCAAATGATATTTCTTGCCGGGCCGGAGCTCCCATTCCAGCGTCCGGCCGTTATCGGCGACTTTATCGGCGTTATGGCGCTCGGGCTTCACCGGCAAGGTGACGAGGAGGCGTATGCGCATTTGGTTCAAAAAAGCGCGGCCGAGGGCCGAACCGATGGCGGCGGATTCATCTTCTCCCTCTTCTTGGGTTTCCTCTGCGGACTCCGGTATCGTCAGGTCGATGTCGCCGGCGAAACGATAGGTCGTCCGGAAGAAATGCTTTTGCCCCGAAAAGCCGGCTTTTTCCGCGACGTTCGGGCCTTTTTCTAACCGCGCCGGGAAGAGTTTGACCGCTTCCGCAGGCTTGGCGAAATGCTTGTGGGCTTTAATGCCCGTGAAGTCTCCTTCGTCGTAATCCGTGACCTCGAACCCCTCCTCTTGCAGTTGCTGGCGTAATTCCGCAAACGGATTCTCCGCCTCACCGGCTTGCATCATCGCCAAAAGGTCCTTATCCACGGCCGGGGAATTTTCCAAGTCTACGCTGCCGTCTTTGTTGATGGTGACGTGAGTAACCACCTGCATGCACCCGGACAGAGATAATGCGAAAACCACCAGACAAACGAGAGCGAGTATTCGACGCACGCGAAAC
>JAAYXC010000083.1 GCA_012516115.1 Bacillota bacterium
GCACTGCGGGCCGCCTTGGCCAGCCGCATGGCCTACCGGGGCGATTTCCTCCTTTGCGCGCTCATGACCCTGGCGGTCGAATGGATCGTCCCGTTGGTCACGATCCTGGTCTATCGGGCGGGCGCCACTTTTCCGGGCTGGGGGCTTTACGAGGTCCTGCTCCTGCAAGGGCTCTTCATGCTGGCCAAGGGCTTGACCGCGACCTTCGTCTTCGGCGTGGTCTGGCATACCCTCGATCGGGTGAGGGAGGGCAGTTTCGACCTGATCCTCCTCAAGCCGCGTTCCTCCTTGTTCCTGAGCATGGTCGCGGGTTTCGACTTCGAGGAGACCGGTAAGATCTTGGGCGGTTTGGCGTTGATCGTCGCGGCCCTCATGCGGCTGCCGCCGCCCGCGCCCGGCCGGATCGCGGCGGGAGGCGCCTTTTTCCTCGTCTCGCTCCTGGTCTTTAGCGCCGTGGCCGTCATCCTGGCGGCGCGCGTCATCCGCTGGGTCGGCTGCAGCCGGGTCTTTGAGATCTTCGCCACCTTGAGCAATTTCGGCAATTACCCGAGCTCGATCTACGGCCGCGCCCTCCTGGCGGTCCTCTCGTACGTGCTGCCGGTGACGATGATGGCGGCCATCCCAGCCGCGGCCCTGCTCGGCCGGCCGATTCCTTTCCTCGGCCCGGCCCTGGCGGCCACCGCCATGCTCGTTCTTTTCGCCCTCTGGTTCTGGGGATACATGTTGAGAAAATACACCAGCGCGGGCGGGTGAGAGGATGTCCACTCCGATCGTGACGGTCGAGAACCTGAGCAAGACCTACCGGACCATAGAGCGCGGGGAGTCCTTAGGCGAGGTGGTCCGCTCCTTCTTCGCGCCCCGGGTGCTGGAGGTCCAGGCCCTGCGCGGCATCGGTTTTGAACTGGCCGAGGGGGAACTGCTCGGTTTCCTCGTCCCCAACGGCGCCGGCAAATCGACCACGCTCAAGATCTTGACCGGCGTCCTCCATCCGACCGCTGGCCGCGCCGAAGTCATGGGTTTCACCCCGTGGCGGGAGAGACGGCGCTACGTGGCCCACATCGGCGCGGTCTTCGGGCAAAAGTCCCAGCTCATTTGGGATATCCCGCCGATCGATTCCTTCCACCTCAACAAGGAGATCTACGGTCTCTCCAAACGGGACTTCGACGCGACCCTGGGAGAACTAAGCGATCTCTTGGGCGTGGGGGAGGTCATGCGGCGGCCCACGCGCCAACTCTCCCTGGGCGAACGGATGAAATGCGAGTTCATCATGGCCATGCTCCACCGGCCGCGGATCGTCTTCCTGGACGAGCCCACCATCGGCCTGGATGTGGTGGCCAAGGACAGGATCCGCGCTTTCATTCTGGAGATGAACAAGAAGGGTGTCACGTTCATCCTCACCACGCACGACCTGGGCGATGTCGAACACCTGGCGAAGCGGGTCATCGTCATCAACCACGGCGAGATCGTCTTCGACGACTCCATGGCGGGGCTCAAGCGCCATCTGGGCGCCAGGCGGATGGTCCATCTTGCGACCGAGGCGCCGCTGCCGGAGTTGGATGATACGGCGGGGGTGACCGTCACGGAACGCGTCTCGCCCTACGAGGTCCTCCTCGAACTGGACGTATCCGCGCTGGAGCTGAACCGGTTCATCAAAGCCCTCCAGGAGACCTGCGTCATCCGGGATCTCTCCATCCAGGAACCGTCCATCGAGAGCATTATCAAGGAGATATACCGGAAAGGAGAATCGGCGGAATTAACAAGAGATATTATAATTCATCGTATAAAGGGCCACAAAGAGAACCAAGAATACCAAGAATAATTTATATAACAATTATAGGACCAATAAAACACCCGGTGTAAACCTTACCGAGGGATCTATATATGACTGCGAATGTCCTCAAAAACTTATATCATAAACAGATAGCCAAGCGTATTTGACATTCTATCTCACTTTGCCTCCGTCCGGACGTCTCCTTTGATCCTCAATCCTCTTCAGGGCCGTATCCTCGGCGATGGAATGCCCGAA
>JAAYXC010000084.1 GCA_012516115.1 Bacillota bacterium
ATATTAAAATATATATATTACAATATCACTATATTATTTGCCGGTCAAGGCCTGGCCCGCCATTGTTGCTTAAAGGTCATCTATCGGCTTTCTCGTCAAACCGGCTCCCGGGGTGAAAGTAAAGTCCATCGCTCCCCGCAGCGGGTAGTTCGAGGAGCTCACGGCCACCTTGCTCAACTGAGGCGGTTTCGTCCAGTGAGATCAATACTCCACCCGGACCAGGAAAAGCCCGCGGGCCGGCACGGCGGGACCGGCGGCAGGTCGGTGGCCCAGGGCCAGGAGTTCTTCCACCCACTCCGGCGGGTGTTTGCCCAACCCTATCTCGAGGAGGGTGCCAACTATGTTCCGGACCATGCGGTAGAGAAAACCGTCGGCGGTAATGGTGAATGTAAGCAAGGGACCCTCCTCCTGCCACCCGGCGGCAAAGACCGTGCGAACGGTGGTCTTGACTTCGGTGGACCCGGAGGAACCGAAGACGGCGAAGTCGTGGCGGCCTACCAGGAGGCGCGGCGCCGCTTCCATGGCCGCCAGATCCAGGGGGCGGGGGAAATGATAGCTACGGTCCCGCTCGAAGACCGGCCGTACGGAGGGCCGCCAGAGCCGGTAAGTATAAGTCTTCCTCTTGGCGTCGCGGCGGGCATGGAACGCCAACGGGACCTCTTCGGCGGCCAGGACGGCGATGTCTCTGGGCAGGAGGCTATTTAAGGCCGGGACGAAACGTCCGGTCTCGATCCGGGAAGAGGTATGGAAGTTCACCACCTGCCCCAGGGCATGGACCCCGGCGTCGGTCCGGCCGGCGCCGATGACGCGCGGCCGCTCACCGGTCAGATGGACCAGAGACTCTTCCAGCGTCCCCTGGATCGTCGGACCCTGCTTCTGCCGTTGAAAACCGAGATAAGCGGTGCCTTCATAGGCCAGGGTCAATTTGATGTTGCGCAAAACTATCTCCTCCCCAGCCAGAAGAAAAGGATGGCGGCCACCGGCCCGGCGAGGAAGACGAGACGGTCCCGGCGATCGAGGGCCGGCCGGGGACGGATCGGTCGCCGGGGATGACGCCCGTAACCGCGGGCGCGCATGGCCAGGGCCAGTTCATCGGCGCGCCGGAAGGCATATGAAAAGAGGGCCACGGCCAGGGCCTCGGCGGCGAGAAGCCTGGCCTTAAGACCCGGCCTTGCGCCGAGACCCCTGGCCCGTTGGGCCAGGCCTATCCGTTCGCCGGCCTCGAGCAGCTCGGGGAAGAGGCGGAGCCCCAGGCCGAGAACAAAAGCCGCCTTTTCCTCATCCCATCCCAGGTACCTCAGCGGCGCCGCAAGGCGGAGCAACCCTTCGAGGAGGCAAAGATTGGTCGTGGTGCCGGCCAGCCAACCGGCAAGGGCGAAGAAAATAAAAAGCCGCCCGAGGTTTAAAGCCGTGGCCCACAAAGCGGCCGCCGTAGGGCAACCGATCCGGGAACCCCGAAAAAAGAGGCCGGTCAAGAGGGCCACCAGAATAAGCCAGGAGAGGGAGCGGACGAGGCCGAGGAAGATCCGCCCGGGCAGGCGGGCCGAGGTCCAGAGCGCGATCACCAGTCCGCCGAGGATTAAAAAGGCGAGCGGATTCCGGACCACCATCCCGGCCCCTACCAGCCCTCCGGCCAGGATGAGCTTGGCCAGGGGGTCCCGGCGGTGCCAGAAGGAGTCCACCGCCCAAAAACGGCCGAAGAAATTCCTCATCCGGCTCCCCCCCGCCGCGGCCCGCCATGGAGGATCTGCCTGGCCACCGTTTCCTCGTCCTGGCCCACCTCTTCGATCTCCCATCCGCGCCGAATGAGGCCGGCCAGGACGGCCGGAACCGGGGGGAGAACAAGCCCGGCCTCGGTAAGAGGCTCCGGCCGGTAGATGAACTCCCGCCACCGGCCGTCGGCGACCAGAGAACCACGGGCAAGAACGACGAGCCGTGGACAGGTCCGCCAGAGAAAGTCCAGATCGTGGGAGGCCACCATCACCGTGCCGGGGAAAGAGCGGACGAGGGTGATGATCCGGCCACGGGCGCGGACTGGAAGCCCGGCGGTGGGCTCATCGAGAAAAAGGAGATCCGGCCGGCCGGCCAGGACCGCGGCGATGGGCACCAGCCGTCTTTCCGCCGTGGGGAGGGCCAGCGGGTCAAGGTCGAGAAGGTCCTCCGCCAGGCCCACCCGCACCAGGGAAGCGCGGATCGCTTCTTCCACCACCGCTTCTTCCAACCCCAGGGCCCGCGGCGCGAAGGCCAGTTCTTCGCGGACCGTGGGGGCAAAAAGGGCCATCTCCGGTTCTTGCAGGACCAGCCCCACCCGGGTGTTTTCCGGCCGCCGGACCCGACCGGACGTCGGCGGATACAATCCGGCGGCCAAAAGGAGCAGGCTCGACTTGCCCGCGCCCGACGGCCCGGAGACGCCGAGGTGCTCGCCGGGGCCCACCGCAAGGCTTACTTCGGCCAGGGCCAGCCGTTCTCCCGGCACACCTCGCCCGTAGACCAGACTTACCCTTTCCAGATAGAGCATATCTCCTCGACCAGGACCGCGGGATCGCCGGAGACCGGAGACCGGAGGGGAAGGCCGCCGCGGATCAGGGCTTCGGCTAAAAGGTGGAGAGGGGGAAAAGGAAACTCCGACTCCGCCGGCCGCGTCTCCCGGGCAAAAAGATCCCGGGGCGGCCCGCTCCAGAGAAGGCCTTCCGGCTCCAGCAGCCCCACCCGATCGGCGTAAGCGGTCTCGGCTGGATCTCCGGTCAACCAGAGAACCGCCCGCCCTTCGGTCGCCGCTTCCCGGGCCATGATCCGGACCGTGGCCGCGGAGATGGGATCGAGCATGGCGGTGGGTTCATCAAGAACCAGACATAGAGGTTGGGCGGCCAGGGCCGCGGCTACGGCCAGGCGTTGTCTCTCCCCTCCGGAAAGACTACCCGGCGGCCGCTCCCGTTCCTCCCAGAGACCAAAGCGCCGGAGAACCTCTTCGGTCCGGACCGTGGCTGCGGCCTCATCCCAGCCCGCCCAGAGCAGACCGATCTTGACCTCTTCGGCCACGGTGGCGGCAAAAAGCCCCTGGCCCGGGGAAGAAAAGACGATGGCCACCGGGGGAGATTTCCCTTCTTCGGCGTAAGGAAGGAGCACCTTCCCCCGGTCCGGACGGACCAGGCCGGCGGCCAAAAGCGCTACGGCCCGCAAGAAAGCCGGCTCGGCGGCCCAAAGAGCGAAAAACTCTCCGCCGGACACCGTGAAACTGAGGCCGGAGAGAGTCGCCACCCCCGGCTCCAGGGGTGTAAAACCAACCTCGACAAACTGGAGTAGAACGCTCATTGCACCAGTTCGAGAAGGGCCATGGGCGCCGCGTCCCCCCGCCGGGGGCCGAGCTTGACGATGCGGGTATAACCACCGGGACGGTCTTTATATTTCGGGGCGATCTCGGTAAAAAGCTTCTGCAGGACCGCGGGCTCCAGCAACTCCGCCGCCGCCAACCGGCGGGCGTGAAGATCGCCCCTTTTCGCCAAGGCGATCAGACGCTCGGCGTGGGCCCGTGCCTCTTTGGCCTTGATCTCGGTGGTCCTGATCCTTCCATACTTAAACAAAGCAGTCGTGACGCTCCGCAATAAAGCCCGACGGCCGCCGCTGCGGCGACCGAGTTTACGTTCGAGCATGGCGCACCTCCGGAGAGTAGAGTAGATTTGCCAGGAAGAGCTCACTCCTCCGACTTGCGCAACGAAAGACCGAGGGCCTCCAGTTTCTGCTGGACTTCCTCCAACGACTTGCGACCCAGGTTCCGTACCTTCATCATGTCTTCCTCGGTCTTGCGCGTCAAGTCCTCCACGGTGTTGATCCCCGCCCGTTTGAGGCAGTTGTAGGAACGCACCGAGAGATCCAGCTCTTCGATGGTCATCTCCAATAATTTGTTCTTCGACTCTTCTTCCTTCTCCACCATGATCTCGGCCGCGCTCACGGTCTGACTGAGCTTGACGAAGAGGGCCAGATGTTCGGAGAGGATCTTGGCCGAAAGCGAGACGGCCTCCACCGGGTTGATACTCCCGTCGGTCCAGACCTCCAAGACCAACCGGTCGTAGTCCGTCACCTGACCAACCCGCGTATGCTCCACCGTATAGTTCACCTTACGGACCGGGGTGAAGATGGAGTCGACCGGAATAACCCCGATGATGTTGGTCGTCCCCTTGTTCCGCTCGGCCGGAACGTAACCGCGGCCTTTATCCAGGGTGATCTCCATGGAAAGGGTGCCGCCCTCGCCCACCGTGGCGATATGGAGTTCGGGGTTTAGGATCTCCACGTCGCTTGGGACCTCGATGTCCCCCGCCGTGACCTCTTTCGGGCCGGTGACCTCCAGCCTGACCTTCTTCGGTCCCTCCCCGTGGATCTTGGTCACCAGTTCCTTGAGGTTCAGGATGATCTCCGTGGTATCCTCGACCACCCCGGGGATGGTGGAGAACTCGTGGAGCACCCCATCTATCTTGACCGAAGTCACCGCCGTCCCCGGCAAAGACGAAAGGAGGATGCGGCGGAGGGAATTCCCCAGCGTGATGCCGTATCCCCGTTCCAGGGGCTCGACGACAAAGACCCCATGCCTATCCTTATCGGGGACATCCTCGATCGCGATCTTCGGTTTTTCGATCTCGATCAAACGATAGCCCTCCCTTCGTTGGCTTGGCAGACAAAAACCGCGGCCTTCCCGAAGGAGACGTATTAACGCGAATAAAGCTCCACGATCAGGTGCTCTTTAACCGGCACGTCGATCTGCTCCCGTAACGGTAGGGCCTTGACCCGGGCCACCATCTTCACCCGGTCCACCTCGAGCCACTCTGGTACCGTCCGGTCCTGGGCCTGCGCCACGAGTTGCTTGATACGCGGCGATTCCAGGGCCTGCTCGCGCAGCTTGATCTCATCGCCCACCCGGACCAGGTAGGAAGGGATATTGACCTTGCGCCCGTTGACCTCAAAATGACCGTGGCGAACCAGTTGCCTGGCCTCGGCCCGCGAAGAAGCAAGCCCCATGCGGTAGACCACGTTGTCCAGCCGCGATTCGAGGATCTGGAGAAGGTTCTCGCCGGTCACGCCTTTCCGCCGTTCGGCCAGGGCGAAATACCTGGCGAACTGGCGCTCGAGAATGCCGTAAATCCGGCGGAGTTTCTGTTTCTCCCGTAACTGGAGGCCGTACTCGGAGATCTTCTTGCGTTCCTGACCGTGTTGACCGGGCGCATAAGACCGCCGGGTAATGGCGCATTTCTCGCTTAAACAACGGTCGCCTTTGAGGTAGAGTTTTTCTCCCTCCCGTCGGCATAGACGGCAGACCGGGCCCGTATATCTGGCCATGTCCTTTACACCTCCCACTCAGACTCGGCGCCGTTTCGGCGGACGGCAACCGTTATGCGGGATCGGGGTGACGTCCTTGATGAGGCTCACGTCGATCCCGGCGGCCTGGAGGGAACGGATGGCCGCTTCCCGTCCGGCTCCGGGCCCTTTGACGTAGACTTCCTCCTGCCGCAGCCCGTGTTCCATGGCCGCTTTGGCCGCGGCTTCCGCGGCCATCTGGGCGGCGAAAGGTGTACTCTTCCGCGAGCCTTTAAACCCCACCGTACCCGCACTGGCCCAGGAGATCACGTTCCCCTGGGGATCGGTAATGGTGACGATGGTATTATTAAAAGTCGACTTTATATGGGCGACTCCGTTTTCGATGTGTTTTCTTTCCCGCCGCTTGGCCCGGGCGCCGCGTCTTGTCGTTCTGGCCGCCATTCTGGCTCCCTGCCCCCTTTATTTCTTTCTCCTTACGCCCACGGTTTTCTTCACGCCTTTACGCGTACGGGCGTTGGTACGTGTCCGTTGGCCCCGCACCGGCAACCCACGGCGATGCCGGAGCCCCCGGTAGCTCCCGATCTCGATCAACCGCTTGATGTTCATCGCTTCCTCGCGACGCAGGTCGCCTTCGACCTTATAATCGCGATCGATGATCTCGCGGAGTTTGGTCACCTCTTCCTCGGTGAGATCCCGGACCCTGGTATCCGGATTAACCCCGGCCTTGGCCAGGACTTCCCGCGCGGTGGAAAGCCCCAAACCATAGATGTAAGTCAAGGCGATCTCGATCCGCTTTTCCCGCGGCAGATCCACCCCGTCAATACGCGCCATCCTTCCTCCGCCTCCTTAAGCTTAACCCTGTTTCTGTTTGTGCTTCGGATTGCTACAGATCACCATAACCCGGCCTTTGCGCCGCACGATCTTGCAGTTCTCGCAGCCCGGTTTGACCGAAGGTCGTACTTTCATGGCCTAAGCCTCCCGTCATTTAAAACGATAGACTATCCTGCCCCTGGTCAGATCGTAAGGCGAGAGCTCGACCGTCACGCGATCGCCGGGTAGGATCTTGATGAAGTTCATCCGCATCTTCCCCGAGATATGGGCGAGAACCTGGTGGCCATTTTCCAGTTTAACCCGGAACATGGCGTTGGGTAGCGGTTCGATGACCGTGCCCTCGACCTCGATCACGTCTTGTTTGGCCAAGGTTACGACCCCCCTTCGACCGCCCGCAAGGCTTCCCGGATGGCCTGGTTGGTGAACCGGGTCGCGGGCAGGTAAGCGTCCGCTTCCGCCAGGAGACGAACGTGACGCGGATTTTTCTTCTTGGGCCGTTCGAGCGGCCTCTTTTCGCCGTCCGCCAGATAGAGGAAATCATCATCCACGGCGACGACGACAAACAACCGGCCGGTCTCCCGTCCCGCTTGGGCCACCACGATCTGGCCGGGACGAAACCCGGCAGTCCGCTCCACCACCAGCGTTCCTCCCTCCTCGGCTAAAGACGGGTCATGATCTCCGGTTCACCCTCGGTGATGACCACCGTATGCTCGAAATGGGCCGAGAGGGAACCATCCTTCGTGACCACCGTCCAACCGTCGAGCAGGGTTCGGACCTCAAAACCACCGACGTTGACCATGGGCTCGATGGCCAACGTCATCCCCCGGCGGAGGCGGGGATTATACGTGAATCCCGCCACGTAATTCGGCACCTGGGGCGGTTCGTGCATGGCCCGGCCGATACCGTGGCCGACCAGATCCCGCACGACCGAAAAACCCGCGGCTTCCACATGCTCCTGGATGGCCCGGCCGATGGCCAGGAGGCGATTCCCTTCCCGCGCCGCGGCGATCCCCAGGGCCAGGGCCTCCTCGGTGACCCGGAGAAGGCGGGCGGCCTCGGCGGAGACACTGCCCACCGGGACGGTGATGGCCCCATCTCCGTGATATCCTTCGTAGATGGCCCCGAAATCGAGGCTGACGATGTCTCCTTCCAGCAGGCGCCGAGACCCCGGGATCCCGTGGACGACTTCATCGTTGACCGAGACGCAAAGGGCGGCGGGAAAACCGTTATACCCTTTAAACGAGGGGATCCCGCCCAGTCTGGTCGCCAGCTCCACCGCCCGGGCTTCCAGGGCCGCCGTGGTCAAGCCGGGGCGGATCATCTCCCTCAGGGCGGCCAAAACCTCAGCCACGATCCGTCCGGCCCGGCGCATCTTGGCCAGCTCGGTCGCTGATTTCAGGACAATCCGCTTTTCAACCACGTCGTCCTCCACCGGCCAGGACGCGTTGGATCGCCGCATCGACCTCTTCGATCCCGCCCTCCGCCCGGATCCTTTTTAAGAGCCCCCGTTCTTCGTAATACGCGAGCAAAGGTCGGGTCTGGGCCTCGTAGACCCGCAGGCGCTCGCGCACGGTAGCCGGACGATCGTCTTCCCGCTGATAGAGCTCCCCGCCGCAGCGATCACAACGGCCTTCCTCCCGCGGAGGGTTCGTTTCGATATGGTAAGGCGCCCCACATGTCCGGCAGACCCGTCGTCCTCCCAAGCGACGGATGAGCACCTCTTCCCCCACCTCCAGGGCCAACACCGCGGTTAGAGCCCGACCGGTCGCCGCCAGATACCGGTCGAGGGCCTCGGCCTGGGGAATGGTTCGCGGGAAACCATCGAGAAGAAAACCCGGCCGGCAATCGGCGGCCCCGAGCCGTTCGGTGACGATCCCGATGACGATCTCATCCGGCACCAGGGCCCCCCGGTCGAGAAATTCCTTGGCCTGTCGCCCGAGCGGCGTCCCCTCGGCGATGGCGGCGCGAAAGATATCGCCCGTGGAGATATGCGGGATGCCGTGCCGGGCGGCGATGAGTTTGGCCTGCGTTCCCTTGCCGGCGCCGGGGGGGCCCAACAGGATCAGATTCAACGGATTTCCCTCCTGTCAAGGTCGCGAATCTACTCCACCTTCCGGCCGTCTTACGGGGCGGTTCGGCGGACCGCCCTCTACTTCAAGAACCCCTCGTACTGGCGCATGATGAGATGCGCCTCGATCTGGCGCATGGTATCGATGGCCACGCCCACGGCGATGAGCAGGGTGGTCCCGCTGAACCCCATGGCCATGCCGAAGATGCGCGAACCGATGTTCGGCAAAAGCGCGATGACCGTCAAGAAGATCGCGCCGGAGAAAGTGACCCGGGTCAGGACTTTATCCAAATACTCCGCCGTCGGCCGGCCCGGCCGTATCCCGGGGATGAATCCGCTGTATTTTTTCAGGTTATTGGCGATCTCCATCGGATTGAAGGTCACCGCCGTATAGAAATAAGTGAAAACGAAGACCATCACCGCATAGAGCACCATATAGAGAATGCTACTCGGCATGAACCACCGGGCGATGGTCTGGATCACCTCCGAATCGGGGAAGAAGCCGGCCAGAGTCGGCGGGAACGACAACACGGAAACGGCGAAGATGATCGGGATAACCCCTGCCTGGTTCACCCGCAACGGGATATTCGTCTCCTGCCCGCAGTACACCCGCCGTCCGACGACCCGCTTGGCATACTGGACCTGGATCTTCCGCTGCCCCTCGTTGACCGCCACGACGGCCACGATCACTGCCACGGCCGCCACGACGAAGAGGAGGGCGGTGTACCACTCGATACCGCCCGAACCGATGGAACGGATGAACGTATAGACGCCCGGCCAGAAGCGGGCCACGATACCGGCGAAGATGATAAGCGAGATGCCATTACCGATCCCGTACTCCTGGATGAGTTCGCCTATCCACATCAAGAGGATCGAACCGGCGGTCATAAGGAGCACGATCCGGGCGATGGCCCAGAAAGAATCGTCGATAAGATATTGACGAAAACTGACCGTATAGGCCCATCCCTGGATCACGGCCAACAAGATCGTGGCATAGCGGGTATACTGCGAAACGATCCGCCGTCCCTCCACCCCTTCGCGCATCAACTGTTCGAGACGGGGAATGACCATCCCGAGCAGCTGCATGATGATCGAGGCGGTGATATACGGGTTAACGGAAAGGGCAAAGAGGCTCATCCGCCGTAAGGCACCGCCCGACATGATATCGAGCAGGTTAAAGAGCGTGCCGGCTTCAAACCCGATCTCCCGGAAACCGGGCACGGGGACGTTCGCCCCCAGGCGGAAGACGGCCAGCATCCCCACGGTGAAAAGTAGTTTTCGCCGCAGGTCGGGGATTTTAAAGGCCGTCTTCACCGACTCCAGCATGGCCACGTTAGATCACCTCCGCCTTTCCTCCGGCGGCCTCGATCTTGGCGCGGGCCGTAGCGGAGAAGGCATGGGCCTTGACGACGAGTTTCCGCGTGAGGGAACCCGTCCCCAGGACCTTCAACCCGTCCCGGAGGTTCTTGACCATCCCTTTCTCCCGCAAGAGGGCCGGGGTGACCTCGGTTCCGTCCGGAAAGACATTAAGCCGCTCCAGGGAAACGATGGCCCACTCGCGGCGCCATTTGTTATTGAACCCGCGCTTGGGTAACCGGCGTTGGAGCGGCGTCTGACCGCCCTCAAAGGCCGGGCCCTTGGCCCCGCCCGAACGGGCCTTCTGCCCTTTATGCCCCCGACCGGCGGTCTTGCCCAGCCCGGAGCCGATACCACGACCGACCCGTTTAGGGGCGCGGCGGGAACCGGGGGCCGGAGACAACTCGTGGAGTCTCACCTTGTCCACCCCCTAAACCTCTTTTATTTCCACCAGATGCCTCACCTTATCGACCATACCGCGGATGGCCGGGGTGTCAAGGTGAGTCACGGTCTGGTTGAGTCGATGCAAGCCCAAAGCGGCGATGGTTCTCTTTTGGTCTTCGGCGCGGCCGATGGCGCTCCGCTTCCAGGTGATCCGGAGCTTCTTCGCGGCCGCCTTTTTCTTGCCCGCCATCCGTCTACCTCCCTGGGTCATCCGTTCGTTGTCAGTTTAAGATCTCTTCCAACGGCTTTCCGCGAAGCCGTCCCACCTCTTCCGGCCGCTTCAACGCCCGCAAACCGGCCATGGTGGCATTGATGATGTTCAACGGATTCGAAGAACCCAACGACTTGGTCAGGACGTCTTTCACACCGGCCAGTTCCATGACGGCCCGCACCGCCCCGCCGGCGATGACGCCCGTCCCGGGAGAGGCCGGCTTGAGAAGCACCTTGCCCGCCCCGAAGACCCCTTCCACCTGATGGGGGATGGTGGTATTGACGATGGGGACCTCGATGAGGTTTTTCTTCGCGTCTTCCACCGCTTTTCGGATGGCCTCGGGCACCTCGGCCGCCTTCCCCAATCCGGCACCGACGTGACCCTGCCCGTCGCCCACCACCACCAGAGCGCGAAAGCTCCGGCGCCGGCCACCTTTGACCGTCTTCGCCACGGGGTCGATTTTCACTACTTTTTCCGTCAGTTCAAACTGCGCCGGGTCGAGGCGCTTCACGCTGCTCCCCCTCCTAGAATTCGAGTCCCGCCTCGCGCGCGGCGTCGGCAAGGGCCTTAACCCGCCCATGATAGAGGTGGCCCCCGCGATCGCAGACCACTTTCGTGATCCCTTTGTCCAGCGCCCGACGGGCGATGGCCTCGCC
>JAAYXC010000463.1 GCA_012516115.1 Bacillota bacterium
CAGGAACGCCCACTTCCCGAGAATCTCCACTTCTAGACAATGCGGGGCGCCGAAGGCATCGCTGTATGCCACCAGCGGGGCTCGCAGACAATTGAAGGAATTATTCATGGTATGTCGAATATTAATTATTAAATAGAAAAACCGATTTTACATAAGGAGGTAAGAAAATGAATGAAGCCCTCGCCGTAATGTATAGAAACACAGATTTTTCACAATATTTTAGCGAAATTTATGAAGTAGTTAGAACTGTTGAAGTAGTAATGAATGAACAAACATATCGTGTTGAAATTGTTAGGAGTGGGTCTTGTAGTGATAGGCATTATTATTCACGAGTATGGAAGTTAGAGGATGTAGTTATTCAACTTGCTTATCCGGAAGACCAAAATCGACCCACAAGAAAAACTCAATTATGGATACGACATTCTCAACCCTGGATTCATCAAACCGATCCTGATATCGCATTAAGACAAGCGTTGCATTTTCTTTCTGAGCCAATGCGTTTAGGATGATTTTAAACAGAATCAGGACTATCCGGACAACGACCGATTATTCTAACGGGACAGAAACAGACGACACATCACATCGACTCTCATCAATAGCAAACAATATGCGGTTGAAAAACACCGGGTTTATTCACCTGGCTTGTCCGTCTCTCCGTCCCCATCCCCGGCGGGGGAGGATATTTACTACGCGGAAATGCTTCAGGTCCCTCCTGGTCAAGGCGAAGAACGATCCGGTATGGCCTCTTGATGGCCACTTCGACGGCGGCGGGTGGACCCCTTTCGGGGTAGTCCAGGAGGCCTCGTGAGATAAGTTCCCCCTGGGGCAGGTAACAAGGGGCTGGGTATATGGACGAGGAACCATGAAAACGGCTCCTCGCCCTTTTTGGACAGCATTAGGTGTCAACAAAAACGTGATACGAGGATTCATCTGAGCATTTCTTTAATGTCTGCTTCAATTTTTGCATTATTAGCGGCGATTATCTCTGCAACAATTTCTAGAGTAAAAGCAGCGGTCTTGAATGTCATGGCAGCGAATAGGTCTATATCTTCTTTCGAGTACCCTCTTGATTTTAAGTCTTCGAGGACTTCATTCCCCTTTTTTGTGAAAACGTCAAGCGAATAAGTGCGCAGATCTTCAATCCCAATCATACTGTCACCCCCTTTAGTTATTGGTCCTCTTCAAAATCCAGCTTAAGTATATCATAATAAACCTAGGAGCCTGTGCGGCTAATACAACTCAAAGACTTCTATCAGCGACGGTCAGTCAAGCCAAACCAGAAACGCTCGTGGATCCATCACCCGATGCCCGGGAATGATCTCGTCAAGACATGATGAACCCTTTCTTTTACACCTGGTTCATCCTAAATTGGAATAATTTTCTTAGATTATGGCATAGACAGGCTAGGTTCCACTCTCCTGAAGCTTTCTCTTGACCTCTGAGCAAGAATCGGTCGAAGTTTTGACAGGTTTTGATCTGGCCGATAACCGGTTCGACCAGCGCTTTGCGTAGCGCATAGGTGCTTTTGCCGATCTCCGTCGCAAGGAGCCGCCGCATCTTTTCGGCAAGGCCGGCCTCCTTGCCCGGAGGCCCTTTAACCGGTCCGGACCGCTTTCCATGTCTCTCTTTATCCGGCGGGATCAGGGCGTTGACCTTGAGGATCTCCCGTAAGAGAAGCACGTTCCCGTAACTGAAGTAGCCGGCGTCCGCCGTGAGATCGTCTGGCAGGTCGTCGTTATTCGCGCGGATCTCGGCCATCATGTGGGGTAATTGCCGGCAATCGGAAACCTCATTGGTTAGGCGGGTGGCCACGATGACCTGGTTCTCGTTTACGGCCACCTGGGCGTTGTAGCCTTGGATGAAGCTCTTCTTGTCCGCCGGGTTCGGCATGATCCGCGATTCCGGGTCCGTGAAGTTGTATTGATCCCGGTCGTCGGGTTTGGGTGGGCCGTCATCGCCTTTGTCTTTATTCTTTTTTTCTTGGGCCGCCCGCGCCTCGAGGGCCGCTTTAGCCGCCCGGATCCTTTTCAACCGGTCTTCCTTGCGCCGGAGCTCCTCGGGCATTTCGTCGCCGGCCTTGTCTTGGCCGTAGAGCTCGTCTTCCCGTTCGTCGACGCTCTGGGCCTGGGCGATCATGGCCTCGATCTCTTTGGCCAATCGTTCCTCCTCGGCCTTCATCCGCCCGTAGCTCATGGCCTTGTGTTTGGAGGCATTGGCTTTGATCCTGGTCCCGTCAAGCGCCACATGGCCTAGGTTGGCCAGTCCGGCTTCCTTGCAGAGAAGCAAGACCTGGAGGAAGAGTTTCTTGAAACTCTCCAGATGGCGCAGTCGGAAGTCGGCTATGGCCCTGAACTTCGGGAAGTTGTTGGCCGCCAGGTACCTAAAAGCTACGTCCTCCACGCACTTCTTGGCGATCTTGCGGGAGGAACGGACGCCCGTGGCATAACCGTAGATCAGGATCTTGAGCATCATCAGCGGGTGGTAGGGAGGGTAGCCGCGCAGATCCTTTTCGTAGTCCGCCAGGATCTCGCTGATGTCGAGGTCCTCCACTATCTCGCTGATGAATCTGGCCAAATGGTCTTCCGGCAGCCACTCGTCGAGTGAAGGCGGAAGGAGGAGCATTTGTCTTTGGTCGTAATGGCGAA
>JAAYXC010000085.1 GCA_012516115.1 Bacillota bacterium
GATTGCCATCCATCCCTCCGATTCTAACGGTATTGTGCCGGTAATAGAAAAGGCGATGGCGAAGGGGGTACCCGTGGTCACGATCGGTACACCGGCCAATACGGACAAAATCCTTCTTCGGACAGGTGTTGATTACAAGGCGTCGGGCTATGTGGTCGCGGAAGCGGTGGCCAAGAAACTACGCGGTAAAGGTAACCTTATTATCCTGGAAGGGCCTCCCCAGGCTATCAATGCCCAGGAAAGACAGAAGGGTATTCTTGAAGCTCTTGCCAAATATCCCAATATTAAGATTCTAGCTTCCCAACCAGCCAACTTCCGACGTTTGGATGCGATGCAGGTCATGGAGAACTTACTCCAGCGCTTCCCGAAGATCGATGCGGTTATCGGGGCCAATGACGAGGAAGCCCTTGGCGCGGTGATGGCCTTAGAGGCGGCCGGACGGCTTAAGGGCACTATTGTGGCGGGTTTTGACTGCAATGAAGATGCCATTGCCGCCATCAAAGATGGCCGGATGTACCTCTCCTATAATTCCGATCCCTTCTCGAGCGCTTGGTGCGCGGCGGTTTACCTTGTTATGTATCTCAATGACGGTACACTACCGCCTCAAAAATTCATTCCTTATCCGCCCTCGAACAGAGAGAGCCTTATTACCAAGGATAAAGTTGACAAATTTATGAGGGATTATTGTTGGTGGAAGCAATAACGATTCTAAAAGCGGAGAGGCGGTCCACGAATCGCCGCCTCTCCCTCCTAAAGGGGGCATCCAATGGATGTTGGATGGCGAGCCGATCATTCAGGTCAAGGGGATCGTCAAGGATTTTCCCGGGGTACGAGCGCTCGATAATGTGAGTCTCGACATCCGACCGGGTGAAGTTCACGTCCTGATGGGTGAAAACGGCGCAGGCAAAAGCACGTTGGCCAAAATATTGATGGGGGTTATCACCCCGGATGCGGGCGAGATCATCTACAAGGGCAAGTCCATTCAGATCAGAACGCCCCTTGAAGCCCAGAGCTATGGCATCGGCGGGGTACACCAGGAGTTTATGTTGGTTCCCTGGCTTAATGTAGCCCAGAATATTTTCATTAATCGTGAACCAAAAAGGTGGAAAGGGCTGCCGTTTATTGACCACCGACGAATGCATGAGGAAAGCGCAAAAGCCCTTGCCAAGTTTGGGATCTCGGTTGATACGCGCCAACCGGTCAAATATTTAGGTACGGCAGTCCAGCAGATGATCGAGATCTGTAAAGTTTTGACGACCGGGCCGAAAGTCCTTATTTTGGATGAACCGACGGCGGTTTTGACCGAACGTGAGGTAGAAAAACTTTTCCAATATATTAAAGTTCTCCAATCCCAAGGAGTGGCCATTATCTATATTTCGCACCGCTTAGCAGAAATTCGTCGAATCGGCGATCGGGTGACAGTCCTCCGCGACGGTAAATACGTAGGGACCGTCCCGGTTCGCGAGGTTACCGATGATACTTTGGTCCAAATGATGGTGGGCCGTAATATTACGCAAATGTATCCCCGGCATCGGCGTGCCTCCGGACCCGAATTGCTTCGCGTGAAGGGATTGTGCGTTAAAGATGGTCCCCAAGAAGTGGATCTGGTGGTCCATGAAGGCGAGATTGTAGGGCTTGTCGGGTTGGTCGGCGCCGGGAGGACCGAGCTCGCCCGCGCCATCTTCGGTATTGACCGACCCGTGAAGGGCGAGATCACTGTGAAGGGGAAACCCGTCTGGCCGAAATCGCCCCAACAGATGATCAGGTACGGTCTGGGATTGCTTCCTGAGGACCGAAAAAGATACGGTCTGGCCCTCAATATGCCCGTAACGAAAAACGTGATCATGGCCAGCTTGCGACGGCATTTCCGCTTCATGATCGATAGTCAAAAAATTGAAAAACTTTCCAATAATTACATTAACGAGCTCCGGATAGCCACTCCTTCTGCCTATCGATTGGTACGCTATTTAAGCGGTGGTAATCAACAGAAAGTCGTCCTCGCGAAATGGTTGGATACCGAATCCAAACTCTTTATCTTCGATGAGCCAACGCGGGGCATCGATGTGGGGGCCAAGGTAGAAGTTCATGCCCTTATGGACAAATTGGTCCAGGAAGGCGCCGGTATCCTGATGATTTCCTCGGAACTTCCGGAGGTTTTGGGCATGAGCGATCGCATTTATGTCATGTTCCGGGGAAGGATTATCGGGCATTTCCGGTATGACGAAGCAGATCAGGAAAAGATCGGCGCGTTGATGCTCGGGATTGGGGTGAAAGAAGCCGATGCCAGCTAAGAGTGCATTATGGAAAATACCACCAGTTATCTGGATTATCGCCCTTCTTTGTGTTCTGTACGGATTATTCGCCCCCGGATTCTTCACCTTCCGGAACCTACAGAACATCATCGTCCAGGCTTCGCCTTTGCTCATCGTGGCGCTTGGGATGACCATGGTAATCCTTACCGAGGGAATCGATCTCTCCGTGGGCCTTACTATGGGGGTCATCGGCGTTTTCTGCGCCTTCCTCATGAAAACGGGTTATCCGATGGGATTGGCCGTCCTCCTAGGTTTGAGCGCCGGTACTTTCTTCGTCTTTCTCAACGGCCTCCTGGTGAGCACGGCCAAGTTGCCGCCGTTTATTGCTACTTTGGGCCTCGGGAGTATGGTCTTCGGTTTTGGCCTGGTCCTTACCGGGGGTGAATCGGTGCCCATCTCGAATTCTGCCTTCCGCTTTCTGCACGACGGTACAATTATCGGCCTTCCGATGCCTATCTTTTTGGCCGTGGTGGTTTTTGGATTCGCATGGATTTTAATGTATCATACCCCGTTTGGGCGGAATGTGATTGCCTTGGGGGGGAACCCGGAGGCCTTGCGAGTAGCCGGGGTAAATATTGAACGGGCCCAAACCCTCGTCTATACTTTGGCCGGCTTTTTGGCCGGGATTACCGGCATTATAATTGCCGCCCGGACCGCTTCTGGTTATGCCGCCGCCACCTACGACTGGGAGTTCGACGCCATCGGGGCGACCATCATCGGTGGGACTTCTTTCGAAGAGGGACAAGGCGGCATCGGCAAAACAATACTCGGGGTCTTGTTGATTTCTGTCTTGCGTAATGGGTTGAATGTCGCCGGAGTGAGCAATAAGTATCAATTCGCCTTTATCGGTTTGGTCGTCCTTGTGGCGATCATCATTGACGTGAAATTCCGGCAGGCCACAGAAGGGGGGGCCGAAGCATGAGCGTACGCCTCGCCACCAAAGCCATTGAAGAATTTGGCCATCACAAACGGACTTTATTGGCACCTATTCTCCGTCTCGCCACTCTTCTTGCTCTTTGTCTGATCCTTACCTTGTTGAGCGAAAATTTCTTGACCTGGAATAACATCATTAACGTCCTACGCCAGTCAACCATGCTGGTGGTGATCGGGCTCGGGCTCACGGCGGTCGTCCTGACAGCCGGGATCGATCTCTCCGTAGGTGGGGTCCTCGCCCTGGTTGGGTGTCTTACCGCGCAACTTCTTCGCTCGGGAGTGCCTATACCGCTCGCCATGCTTATCGGCATCGGCGTAGGCGCGATTCTCGGTTATTTTAATGGGATATTGGTTGGAATAATCGGGCTGCCCCCCTTTGTGGCCACCTACGGTACAAAATGGATTGCGGAAGGCCTGGCCCTGATCCTAATGCAAGGGCAGATTATTTTCGGCTTGCCCAAGGCTTTTCGCTGGATTGGCGCCGGTTATATTTGGATTATTCCTGCTCCTATCATTATTACGGCCGTTCTGGCCCTGATTTTCCATATCCTGCTGAGCAAGACCACCATCGGTTACGATATTTATGCGCTGGGCACGAACAGGGAGGCGGCCTTCTATTCGGGGATCAATGTCCGCGCAGTTTCCCTCCTGGTTTATACCTTAAGTGGGATTACGGCGGCGATAGCCGGTCTCCTTATGACCGCCCGGCTCGATGCGGCAGAGGTCGGGATGGGTGAACCTTTCCTTATGCAAGGTATGGCCTCGGTGGTCATGGGTGGAACCTCCCTCATGGGGGGTGTAGGTAGTATTGGTGGAACCATCATCGGGGCGCTCATCCTGACATTGGTGGTTAACGGTTTAAACTTACTCGGTATCTCGTCGCTTGTCCATAATATCGTCACCGGCGGTGTGATCTTACTGGCTGTTTTCGGTGATTCCGTGCTGAGAAAATACTCTGAATGAAGCTTTAGCCTTATCTCGCTCCGCCTGGCCTCTCCAAACGTGAGGAAAGGGGGTGAGGGAAATTTTATTTGTTCCGCCGGCGGGCGTCCGATAAAACCATTAATCAGGAGGAATATACATGGCGAAACTGGTTATTCGGCCGATTGTTACGGGGTATGTACCCACTTCCAAGAAAAACTATCACTATCATCATTCGACCCATCCCGATAAGCAGGTAGATGACGGCAAACTCCTGCTACCCTGTATAAGCTACCTGATTGAAGGGGGCAAAGAACTCGTTTTGGTCGATACCGGGATGGCTTATACAGAACGGGCCGATAAGTATCATCACCCCGGTTCGTTTCAACCCGAAGGATTTGCCATTCATGAGCGATTGGCCAAACTCGGTCTGAAATGTGAAGATATCCGTTATGTTATTTTTACTCATATGCATTGGGATCATATCTTTTACATGGAGAAATTCGTTAACGCCAAATTCATCGCGCATCGCAAGGAATATGAGTTTGCCCTCAATCCCATTCCCTTATATTACAAGTCATACGAACACCCCATCCTCGGGATCCGGCGTCCATTTGAGGGGCTCAAAGTCGATGTAGTCGATGGTGAAGAAGAGATTATCCCCGGTGTAAGGGTCTTCCCCAGCCCGGGCCATTCGCCTGGACATCAATCGGTGGAGGTCGAAACGTCGACCGGGAATTATATCTGCTGCGGCGATTCGATCTTCATCTACGATAATCTCGATCCCATTCCGGAGATACATTACAATCTTACTCCGCCAGCCCGTTTTGCCGATATCGTCGAGTGCTGGCGAAGCATCGAGGAGCTTAAGGCCCGGGCCAAGAGCAGAGAGTTCATCCTTCCTTCCCATGAACCGGAGATCGAAAGGCTCCTCAAAGAACAAGAGGTCTTCCCGGCGCCGGGTCGATAAAAACTTCACCACGGGAGGTGGACGACTCCCCTACGGAGGTCTCGAACCCTAACCCCAGGGGAGATGAAACACCTGGGGTTAGGCTTCCTCCCGGATGTTCACAGGGGCGAGAAGAGATGCCCAAGACGATTGTGGTGGTAGCCTCCCTTGATACCAAAGGCAGAGAAGTAGCCTATATTAAGGGCCTGATCGAGCAATGGGGACACCGGGCTTTCCTAATCGACGTGGGTGTCCAGGACGAACCCCTCATCCCGCCCGACCTCACCCGAGTAGAAGTGGCCCGGGCAGGCGGTGTCTCTTGGGAGGCCATTAAAGATAAGGAAAAGCGGGTTAGGATTGAAGCGATGGCCAAAGGCGCGGCCGTAATGGCGACTTCTCTTTATGCGGAAGGAAGGTTAGATGGCCTCCTTTCTTTGGGCGGCGCGCAAAACACGACGATAGGCACGACGGCTATGAAGGCCCTGCCCATCGGCGTTCCGAAAGTCATGGTCTCCACTGTCGCCAGCGGGCAGCGGACCTTCGAGCCCCTGGTGGGGACGAAGGACGTGCTTTTATTGCATTCCGTGGCCGACCTGGCCGGGATAAACATGGTTACCGAGGTCGTTCTGAAGAACGCGGTGGCGGCGATAGTAGGGATGGCCGAACATGCCGGTCGCTCTTTGTCTCCCCGGGAGGGGCGGCCGGCGATCGGGGCCACCATGCTCGGCGTGACCAACGACGGAGTCACGGAAGCGGTCAGGTTATTGGAGAACAACGGGTTTGAAGTGGTCACCTTCCATGCCAACGGCGTCGGCGGCCGCGCCATGGAAGAACTTATCCGCCAGGGGCTCATCCGTGCGACGATGGATCTAACCCTCCATGAGATCACCGCGGAACTTTTCGGCGGTTATTGTACGGGCGCCATCGGCCGCCTCAACGCCGCCGCCGAGGCGGGGATACCCCAGGTCGTGGCGCCGGGGGCAGCGGATGTTATCGATTATACGGAAAGTAGCCTCAATATGCTGCCCGATTGGGCGAGGCGGAAATACATCTACCAACACCCGACCATCCTTCATCTGAAATTACATCCCCATGAGATGGCCCAGGTAGCCGAAGTCATCGCTGAACGCCTCAACCGGAGCCGGGGTCCGGTCAGAGTCCTCCTCCCGCTGCGTGGGTTCTGCCAGGCGGGATTTCCCGGAGGGCCCCTCTTTGATCCAGCGGTCGATCTGGTTCTTCTTGAAACCTTCCGTCAGAAATTACGGCCCGGTATCGATCTCCTGGAGGTTGAGGCGAATATCAACGAACCCGCCTTCGCCCGGGCGGCCGCGAAGGCCATGTTGGAATTACTGTCGTAGTGGGGGATGTTTGCATGCTACCGTATTTTAATCTACCGTTCGACCATCCCGAATCCCTCCACGGGGGAGACTACGTGGTGGCCACCTATCTGGTCCACGGTCTCTCCGAAGCCGAAGCCTTGAAACGCGTAGGCGGCTTCGCCGTAGGCCAATCGATCGGCACCTGGACACCATTGCCCGGGATTACGCGGGAGATGGTCGAAGGTCATCAGGCAAGGATAGTAGGTTGCCATTTCATCCCCTCCGCGGAAGAAAAGGGTTTGGTCTTTCTGCAAGTGGCCTTCCCCTTACCGAACTTCGGGAAGGTCTTCGCCATGATGCTTACGGCATTGGTGGGTAACGATGCCTCGACGGCTCTGCGGGCGAGACTCCTCGATATCCAGCTAGTAGGGGCGGCTTGCGATCTCTTTGTCGGACCGCACCACGGCATAGAGGGAATCCGCCGCCTGGTGGGAGTAGAAGGTCGTCCCCTGGTCTTAAATATGTTGAAGCCGTGCACCGGTTATCCGCCCGAGGTGGGAGCGGAACTCTTCTACCAGGTGGGGCTGGGCGGTGTCGATCTCATTAAGGATGATGAACTCCTGGCGGATTCCGGGTTTAACGGGGTCGTGGCCCGGGTAAAGGCGTATCTTGCGGCGGCAAAACGGCTTAGGGAGGAAACCGGTCGGAGCCCTCTCTACTTCGTGAACATTACCGATCGGCCGGAACGGATGCGTGAAAACGCGCAGGCGGTGATAGAGGCCGGGGGTAAGGCCGTCATGGTCAATTTCGTCCTCACGGGCTTGGACGCTTTGGCCGAGTTGGCCGAAGACTTCGGGGAAGAACTTGTGATTCTGGCCCATTTTGCCGGGGCGGGGATCATCGGTCAGACTATAGACCACGGGGTCGCCCTTCCTCTTCTCCTGGGCAAGTTCCCCCGTATGGCCGGGGCGGATGCCGTGGTAAGCATTTATCCTGCCGGCTTGGGTAAAGTTCGCGGGTATCTGGATCACCTTCGCATCGTCCAGGCCCATCGGCTCCCGCTCGGGAAGATGAAGCCGGTTTTTACGGTGGTAGGAGGGGGGGTTACCCCCTTGAATGTGGCGGAGATCTACCGCGAGTTGGGAACCGATATAATCATCGCCGCCGGAGGCGCGGTGCAAGGCCACCCCATGGGGGCTACGGCCGGCGCCAAGGCAATGATGCAGGCGGTGGAGGCGGCCGTAAGCGGAGTCGAGTTAGAGGTGGCAGCGGCAGAATACCCCGAGCTACGTCGGGCTTTAACCGCATGGGGGCATTCTTCGTAAGTAAAAGGAATTGTTAGTTTTTAGGCTACAGGGGGGAGTTATCATGGTAGAAGAAACATTTCCTGAAGCGAAGCAGCAATTGATCCTGGCCGCCAAACGGGCGTACCAGAGGGGGATCCAGACGGGTAACGGCGGTAACATAAGCGTACGCGTCCCCGGCGCCGAGTTGATGGTGGTAAAACCGAGCGGGGTTTCCCTCATCGATTGTAACGAAGACAACCTGACCGTGACCGACTTCGACGGGAACATCGTGGCGGGGAAGCTTAAACCTACCCGGGAAGCGTTGCTCCATGGAGAGCTTTATCGGTCTCTTCCCAATGTGGGAGGGGTGGTCCATTGCCATTCTCCTTGGACCATCGCCTGGTCGTTCACGCGCAGGGAATTGCCTCTTTTGACCCTCCATACCCAGTTAAAGCTGAAGATGCCCATCCCCGTGCTCTTTTTTTCCTCCCCTAAAGGAGTGCTAAAGGAGGAACTGCCCTGGGTACTCGAGTTGTTCACCGCGCATCCGGACCTGCCCGGGTTTATAATGGGAGCGCATGGGTTGGTCGCCGTGGGACCGGACGTGTTAGAGGCGGAGCACACCGCGGAATTGATCGAGGAGACCGCCCAGGTGGCTTTTTTATACGAGAGCGGTAAGAGGTTGGGCTTCATCCCCGGTTGAACGCCGGGCATGGGACGGCGGCTACATCTATGGTTTTAATTCATATATGGTTTTAATTCATACAGGGAGGTTTCGCCATGCGGAACAGGGAATTCGTGGTCGGATGCGACAATGCCGCGGTAGGCTTAAAGAAGGTGGTTTTAGATCTGTTGCGGGAGGAAGGTCTTTCTTACGAAGATGTAGGGGTACACGACGAAAACGATACGACCATCTATCCCTTAATCGCCGAGCAGGTGGCGCGGCGGATCATCGCGAGTAATTACCAGAAAGAGGGGATTCTCCTCTGCGGTACCGGGATCGGTATGGCCATTACCGCCAATAAATTCCCGGGTATTTATGCCGCGGTCTGCCACGATGTTTACTCGGCCGAACGGGCCAGATTGAGCAATAACACCAACGTTATCTGCCTTGGGGCGCGGGTCATCGGTCCGGAGCTTGCCCGCAAAGTCCTTAAGGAATGGTTGGAAAAAGAGTTCGTCGGCGGCCCTTCCCTGGTAAAAGTAGAGAAGATCAAAGAAATCGAGGGGCAGTTAAGGCGATGAAACGGCTTTATATAGGTACGAACCTGAAGATGTATAAAAACATCCGGGAGACCTGTGATTACCTCGCGCAGCTTGAAGCCCTCACCCGGGATTTAGACCGCGATGAGGTCTGCCTCTTCGCGATCCCTTCCTATACCGCCCTTCACGCTGCCTCGGGGGTGGTTTCCCGCGGGGCGATCATGCTCGGGGCGCAGAACATGCATTGGGAAGAAAAGGGCCAGTTTACCGGGGAGATTTCTCCCCCGATGCTCCAAGAGATCGGAATCGAAATCGCGGAGATCGGCCATTCCGAGAGACGGCAACTTTTTGGTGAATCCGCCGAGACCGTGAACAAAAAGGTGCACGCGGCCCTCCGTCACGGGTTCACCGCTTTGATCTGTGTGGGGGAGACCGCCCGCGAAAAGGAACTAGGAGTGGCCGATGAACGCCTCCGCATCCAGGTAAAGATCGCCCTCCACCAAGTCGAGGAGGCAAATTTGGATCGTATCTGGGTGGCCTATGAACCTGTCTGGGCCATCGGTGTACAAGGGATACCTGCCGAGCCGGAATATGCTAACGAGAAACACCAAGTGATCCGGACCGTACTTAAAGAACTCTTTCCCCAAAAGGGTCGGGAAGTACCGATCCTTTATGGGGGAAGTGTCCATCTGGCGAATGCTCTTTCATTTATAAGTCAACCAGAAGTCGACGGACTTTTTATCGGTCGTTTTGCCTGGAACGCTGAAAGTTTTAATGAATTAATTCGCGCGGTTTTGCTTGCATGGCGCACGAAAACGGCCATCGGTAAGGAATAAAGGGCATAAAGAACGAACTGCGCGTCGTGACCATCCTTGGCGGTCTCCTGGATATGTTAGTCAACCGCGCATCGGATTAAAGACCACGGCCTCGGCGGTTTCAAGAAGCCTCAACGTAACGGAGCCGAACAATCCGCGCATCATCAGGACGGTATCGGTTAAGGGCCAGGCCTTCCCCGGCGGGTTATCCGTGACCGAGGGCAAAGCACACATAACCTATTGTTTTGTGGAAACCTCGCCAGCGGTGGGACTACCTGGAGCAGGAGGCCACCTCTTACCTGCCGAGAGTGAAAAAATTCTCGGCCTCTTAGGGTTATTGCCGATCACCATCGATGCGGCTTCGGGGATCTCCGGCCGCGTCATGGATCTAGGTAGGGCTCACGGCCTATCGGCCTATGACGCCGCCTACGTTGAACTTGCCCTCCGCCGGGGCCTGCCCATGGCCACCGAGGACGAGACCGTCCGGCGCGCGCTCGCCACCCTGGGGGTCCCTCTTCTTAGCCCATAGAATCATCTTTCTCAACCCGGCACCGGCCGCTCAGGGCGGGCGTTCGGCTGCCACACCGACTTTGGCCTACGATCTGCTCCTTCCCACCAGTTCCACGGCCCGCCCCCGGCCGAAGTATGACCGGAAGATCTGAAAGTAGTAATACTCTTCCTTGGATCGCAGCGGTATACCCAGGGCGATCTCCCGCCCGTAGTCCGCGTCCCTCACCCGTTCCTCGGCCATGGCCGCCAGGATCGCCGCCACGCCGGTGCCCTCGGCGAACTTCTCCTTACCGCGCCAGATGATCTCTTCCGGCAGAAGTCCGGTGCCGCTGAAGGCCGCCCGCAAGCACCACTTGGCCAGGTTCCGGCGGCGATCCTTCTTGAACCAAGGGGGGATGGAGAGCCCCCAGGCCACGACCTCCCTGTCCAGGAACGGTACCCGGCCTTCGAGGCCGTGGGCCATGGTCATCCGGTCCACCCGCTGCAGATTGGTATTATGCAAGGCGGCGGTGATGGCATGCAACTCGCGGTGAAGATCGTCCCACCCGGGGAAGCGGTCCAGATAGGCGTAGCCGGCGAAGAGTTCGTCCGCGCCCGCGCCGGTCAAGACCACTTTCACGTGCTCGCTGGCCAGCTTGGCCAGGAAGTAGTTGGGCACGGCGCTCCGGACCAGGGAACGGTCGAAGGACTCCAGATGGTAGATAACCTCGGGTAGGGCCGCCCACATCTCTTCCGGGGTGAGGACGTATTCATGGTGGATCGTACCCAGGTACCTGGAAGCCATGGCCGCGTAATGGCGATCCGGGCTGTCGCCAAGGGTTACGCTGAAGGTATGCAGTTCCTCCTTGGCTTCCTTGGCCAAGGCCGAGATCAGGCTTGAGTCGAGCCCGCCGCTCAAGAAGGTACCCAGCGGCACGTCGGACATGAGCCTCTTTTCCACCGCCCGCGCCAGCCGGCGCCGTAGCTCGCCCAAGGCCTGCGGCCAGTCAAGGTCCTCCCGGTAGTATTGGGGCAGCTCGTAGTAGGGTTCCAAGCCTCGGTCGGCGCGGAAGAGATGCCCGGGCGGGAACTCCTCCAAGCCCTCCGCGGAGGGGAAGGCCTTGATCTCCGAGGCGAACCGGATGCCGTCTTCATCCACCCGATAGTACAGCGGCTTGATTCCCAAGGGATCGCGGACCATGATTGCGGTTCCCGGAGCGGCGATGGCCAGGGCGAACATGCCGTCCAGCTTCTTTAGGCCGGCCGGGCCTTCCTCTTCGTAAAGGTGAACGATCACCTCCGTGTCGCTCTCGGTCCGGAAGACATGCTTCCCCCGGAGACCCTCGCGCAGGGCGCGGTAGTTATAGATCTCGCCGTTGAAGGTGATGCAGACCGTGCCGTCTTCGTTGTACATGGGTTGGCCGCCGCCGGCCACGTCGATGATGGCCAAACGCGTGTGGCCGAACCGGTAGCCGGGGCCCATCGTCTCCCCCCGCCCGTCCGGGCCGCGGTGGCTTAATTTTTCGAGAGGCAGGGGGTCGTCGGGTATGATCCTGCCGAAATATCCACAGATTCCGCACATGGTGGCCTCCTTTACGAAAAAAACCGGGATTTTTAGCCCAACGGCTACAACGGATCGCGTACTATTTGTCTATTGCCGCGATCCGCTCTTCCTCCCCCAACGGCCGGCCGGTCTCGTCCACCGCCAGGCACGCCCCGCCGATGATCCTCGTCCGGATGCGGCCGCATGCCTCGGGATTGCCGGCAAGATGCGGCGCGTCAAAAAGCCCCAAGCGCACGGCCCGGGCCAGGGTGGCGGGGTCGCAGAGGGGATCATCGACTCCTTCCCCCAAGGCGCGAATGGCATCGAGGAGGATCTCCGCCTCGCGCACGAGCTCGCGGCGCCTCCGCTCTACCTCCTCGTCGCGCGTCATGTCGGGGAGGCCGAAAAGGCCGTTACGCAAGACCCCACGGACGATCCGGCAACTCTCGATGATCTCGGGCGGCGTGGCGGCATGATCCGCCTCGCAGTAACCCACCACGTGGACGATCTCGGGCTTCAAGGCCAGGCCGAGCAGGGTGGAGGCGGCAAGATGCCCCTTGGCCATCATAAGATCCGGGGGGAAACCGGCCAATCCGGCCCGACACTGTCTGATGACGCGGAAATCCGGGCCCTCCAACCGGCGGATCAGATCCAGTTTGGCCAGCATCTTGGCCAGATCCATGGCCGGGGTGAGGCCGCGCGGGGTGTTCCACATGAACTGGGCAATGTACGTCCTCACCCCCAGCCGCTTGGCGTTATAGGCGGCAAGATACGCATCGGCCACCGCCACCACGTCGGGGGCATCGCGCAGGCTCCACTGATGGGGGTCGTTGACCTCGACCGGGATACCCCTCTCCGCGTGCCAGCGGATGGCCTCCCGGTTCTCGCGGATCGCTTCTACCAGCGACCGATCCGAACGGCCGTCGAGCCGGCTGTACCAGAAGAGCGGTACGGCCGCCCAGGCGTTCTTGATGGTCCGCTGCACCATCTCCGCCCAGCGCAGGAGGTCGCGGGTGCCGGCGTAGATGCGCAACAGGGGGTAATTGCCGCGGCGGGTGGCCCGGTAGATGGCCACGAGGTCCTCCTCGCGGCGGAGCGGCACGCCGCCGGCCCCTTCCTGGCGGGGGTCCATCTCCGCCGGCCGGAAGAAGCTCTCCTGGGCGTTCTGGTCCGGGCCGATGGAGAGGACGTCGAGGACGCCGGCCTCGGCGATCTCCGCCGCGCCCGCGATGGTGGCATCCAGGGACGGCAGGCCGAAGTGGTGCCGGATGATGGGATAAGGCGCGCTGGCTTCGATGCGTTCGACGAGGTTCTCCGCCGCGGGCCGCGTTGTCTCGGAGCCCCGCAGGTGGCCCCGGAGGTAAGACACGATCTCCGCCGGGTCCTCCTCGCCGGAGAAGACGGCGGCAAAAAGCCCGCTCTCCCTGGCCACGGCCGCGACCGGCGGCGTACCCCCGAAGACCAGTTCCACTTGGTCCAGACCGGCCTCGGCCAGGGCCTGCCGCAGGGCGGCAAAGAGGTTCCGGGCCGACGCCGGCGAGAGACGGTAGCTTATCGCTACCACATCCGGCCGGTGGGCCCGGATCGCGCGGACCAATGCGGTGACGGAGACCGCCGCGCCGAGGAATTGCGTCCGGTAGCCGCATTCCTCCGCCAGGCGCAGGAAGTTGTACAGGCCGGCCACGTGGATGCATTGGCCGATGGCCGCCCCGAGGATCTTCCTTCTGCTCATCCTATCTCCCCCTCCAGGGCCAGGTGGCGGATCTGGCGGGCCGTGAGTCCCGCCAGCCCCATCCGTTCGACCGTCCGGCCCTCGGCCCAGTAGTCGGTGGCGTTTATAAGCGAGGCCAGATAGATGAGGGCACGGATGGTAGGGGTCGGCACGCCGAGCAGTTCTCCAAGTGAGGCGACGGGCACCAGGCTCATGGGAACGTCTTCCCAGAGATAGCGGTGGTCGAGGATGGGCGGAGCGGTAATCCCTTCGTAGCCCGGGTTAGTCCGGATGGCATCGTAGAGCGTCTTGCCCGCCGCGTCGTAGGCCACGTAGAGCCACTCGCGCGCGGTCATGGCGCGGATCCCCAGGGCGGCCGCCACCGCCACCCGTTCGACGTCGACGGCCTCCAGCACCCGGGCGATCGAAGGGGTGATCCCTTCCATATAGAATTGAAACTCGCCCCGGGTGGATTCGATCCTGGCGGCATTTAAAACCATCAACGCCGGATGGAAGATCGCCCCGATGTTGTCGAGGCTCGTCTTGAGCACGTTATCGCCCGGGACGAACTGCGGATAGCCCTGCCGGAGGACGCGGACGACCTCCACCGTCCGCTGGCCGGGTAGGGCCGCGACCGGGATGGTGTTCTTGATGCCGAAGACGCGGACCTGGGCCGGGTTGACCGAGCGCGCCGCATAAAGCAGCGTCTGCGCTTCGGCCACGATCACGTCCGCGGTGACACCGCACCCGCGCAAGACGTGCCGGAACTCGAACGCCCCTCCGGTGCGGCCGGGGTTGAGCACGATGATCTGGCCGTCCCGGAGATACGGGGCCACTTTTTCCGCCATGAACCGGTGGCCGTTCGCCGGGACCACGACCATCAGGACGTCGGCCTCTTCGATGACCTCGGCCGGATCGGTGGTAGCCTTCTCGAGCCGGCCGAACCCCTCCACCGCGCCGAAGAGTTCGATCCCCCCGGTCAACTTGATCGGTTCGATCCGCGGTTCGCTACGGTTGTAGATCGTGACCGGCACGCCCATCAGCGCCAGATGCCCGGCCATGGCCATCCCGCCGTGCCCGGCGCCGAGGACGCAAAAACGCGGATACCCCTCTGGAGGACCCATCATCTCTACCCCCCTTGCTCGTTTTGGGGTTACAACATCAATATAACAGATAAGGCATGCGAAGGTCAAATAAGCAGCTATAATAAGATTTATGGCCTTTTAATGGCCTAAAATTGGCAAAAAGGTCTTAAACCGGTTACTTCGGTCCGGCATAGGGTTTGTCTTTAGACCAGGACAAAAGCCTTAAA
>JAAYXC010000086.1 GCA_012516115.1 Bacillota bacterium
CTCCCGGCCAAGCCTAGCCATAACACTAAAATGTATATGGAAAAGAAAAAAGGGATATGCCACCCGGCGGGGCCGGAGGGGACGCGTCATTCTTTTTCCCGCCGCGCCCTAAAACGGAGGAGGAGGGGCACACCCTTGAACCCGAAAGCCTCCCGGAAACGGTTCTCCAGATAACGATGGTAGGAAAAATGCACGAGGGTTGGGTCGTTGACCTGGATGGCGATGACCGGGGGTCTCGTCCCTACCTGCGTGGCGTAGTAAAGCCGAAGCTTACGGCCTTTATAGGATGGCGGTTCGTGGAGGAGGACGGCCTCGTTGAGGATTTCGTTGATCCGGGAGGTGGGCACGCACCGACCGAACTCCGCGGCCACCTCCTTTATCGCCGGAAGGATCCCGTCCAGGCCGAGCCCAGTGCGGGCCGAGACGAAAAGGAGGGGGGCGAAGGCGAGGAAGTCCAGTTCCTTCCGGAGACGTTCTTCCCAGCCGGCCCGATCCAGCCCGCGTTCGCGCCGAAGGTCCCATTTGTTGACCAAGATCAGGCAGGCCCGCCGTGCCTGAAGGATAATGCCGGCGATCCTTCGGTCCTGGAAGCTCAAGGGTTCGTCCGCGGCCAAGACGAGCAAGACGACTTCGCTCCGCTCCACCGCCCGGATGGCCCGCAGGACGCTGTAGTATTCCACCGGTTCCTCGATGCGGGCCGCCCGTCTTATCCCGGCCGTATCGATGAGGGTGAAGACCTGTCCGTTCCGGATGAGGTGGTTATCCACCGCGTCCCTGGTGGTACCCGGTTCTTCGCTCGTGATCATGCGCTCGCTCCCGAGAAGGGCGTTGACCAGGGAGGACTTGCCCACGTTCGGCCGGCCCACCACGGCCACGGCGATCCCCGGGGCGGGCGGCACCACCTGGACCGGCGGCAAAGAAGCCACCACCCGGTCGAGAACCTCTCCTATCCCCAGGCCGTGCTCGGCCGAAATGGCCACCGCCTCGCCCAGGCCCAGGGCGGAGAACTCCGCCGCGGCTCCCCTTAAGCCCTCGGCCTTGTTGGCCAGGACGAAGATGGGCTTACCCACCCGCCGCAGGAGCATGGCTACTTCCTCATCCATGGGCGTAAGCCCGGCCCGGGCATCGACGAGAAAAAGGAGCACGTCCGCCTCCCGGGCGGCCAGCAAGGCCTGGGCGGTGATCTGACGGGCCAGGGGGTCGCGGGCATCCGTGATCCCGCCGGTATCCACGAGGAGGAATTCCCGGCCGGACCAGGACGCCGGGGCGTAGATCCGATCGCGGGTGACCCCGGGGACGCTCTCGACGATGGCCACCCGTTCGTTGACCAGCCGGTTGAAGAAGGTGGATTTGCCGACGTTGGGCCGACCGACGATGGCCACGAGGGGAAGGGACTCACGTCGCTCCATAGCCGAGAACGCGGGCCGCCCGGCGGAGAAAAATCCGGGCGTCCGGTTCGATCACCTCCGCTTGGGTCTTCTCCCTGAACTCGGCCACCCTCATTCCGTCCAGGAAAAGGTCTTCGCCGCGCCGGACGGCCACCCGGGGGACGAAGGTGGGGAGCGGTTCCTTCCCCCGCAGGGCGGCGATGATGTCCTCGGCGCTTAAAAGCCCGGCCACGGTGATACCTGGACCGAAGAGACGGTTTTCCACCGGCACAACCTCCAGCACCACTCCACGGGGGGCCATCAGGGAGGCCAGATGTTTCCACATCCCCGCCGCGGCAAAGCCGGTCACCACGCGGAGTCTTCCCGGCGGCATCTTTTTCCGCCAATACCGCCAGGCTACTCGAAAATCATCCGTAAAACTGCGGATAAGGCCCACCCCGTTTTCCAACTGGGGGTAATCCTCGTAGGAGGCGGCGGAGGGAATGGGTTCTTCGGCCAAAAGATAAAATTCGTCGGCGGCAAAGACGAAACGGGTGCCGATTTGAGCGACAAGACGTTTTTGCCATTCCGCCACCTCTGCGAGGAGGGCGGTGGCCTCCTCCCGGGTGAAGGGTCGCAGGGGCGCCAGTCCCCGGCGGTGGCCCGTCAGTCCCACCGGCACCACGGCCAGGCTGGTCACGCCGGGCCATAGCGCGGCCAGGTCGGCGATGGTCCGCGCGAGCACCGGGCCGTCGTTCCATCCCGGACAGATGACGGCCTGGGCATGGAAACGGATCCCCGCCCGGACGAGATCGGTGAGAAGCGGGAGGATGGGCGCCGGCCCCCGGCGTCCCAACAGGCGACCACGGATCTCCGGGTCCGTGGCGTGCACCGAGACGTAAAGCGGACTCAAGCGTTCCCGCACGATCCGGTCCCGGTCCTCCTCCGCTAGAGGAGTAAGGGTTACGTAGTTCCCCTGGAGAAAAGAGAGCCGGTAATCCTCGTCTTTGATGTAAAGCGAAGGCCGAAGTCCCTTCGGCAATTGGTCCACGAAACAAAAGACGCACCGGTTCCGACATCGTCTGATACCGTCGAAAACCGCCGTGGCAAAAGAAAGTCCAACCGCTTCGTCTTCTCCTTTGGTCAAAAGCACCGTCCGCCGGCCTTCCGGCCCCGCCAGCGTCATCCGCAGCCGCCGTGCCGGGTCGACGGCGATGTGATAATCGATGAGATCCCTTAGCTGCCGGCCGTTCCCCGCCAGGAGCCGTTCGCCGGGGAGGATTCCCGCCCTGGCCGCCGGGCTGCTTTTTTGCACCGCCGTGATCAGTCCGCCTTCGGTCACCGTCCATCATCCTGCCCCGTCTCGGCGCATTTTTAGGCCAATAAAACGCAGATCGTATTCTGGCCCCACCGTCATCTTTCCTTCCGCCCACCGTTTCTCCTTTCAGGATAAAATTGGCCGTTCGATTCGGTATACTCATCCTTCTATGTGACACGCTAGAAGGGAGAAGGCCTTGCACGAGGGGGTGAGAAAGTGGATTGGCTACGGCATGATCTCCGTTTCGTCATAGCCGCCTTGGTGCTCATGGTGGTGAGCTTCCTCGTTCCGGGTTTTAGGGGGCTGAGCTTCTGGAACGCCCTCCTGGCTGCCCTGGTCATTGCCGGGCTCGGTTATCTGATCGCGCTATTGCTCGGTCGCAACGTCTCACCGTATGCCCGTGGCGTGGTGGGGTTTCTCGTCTCGGCGCTGGTCATCTACCTTGCCCAGTTCCTCGTTCCCGGCATGTCCGTCTCGATCCTGGGGGCCCTTTTGGCTTCCCTCGTGATCGGAGTGGTGGATGCCTTCGTGCCGATTAAAATCAGATGACCGCGCGGGAACGAAAAAATAAGGGGGCGATAAGGACGCCCCCTTTTTTATCCGCGCCGTCCTCTAAACGCGGATCCCGGCCCCCGGCGTGAAGCGGGGATCGAGGAAATCCCGGGGATCGGTGGAGATCAACCGGCTCACGATCCCCCTCCCTTTCCCGTCGGGTCGGAAGAGAAGCCGGGCCCCCCCGGGGAGAAGTACCTCTTCCTCGAGGGCGATCTCCCCGTCTTCGTCCTCGGCCATCACGACCTCCGGTGGAACGATGGTATAAAGGATCATAGCCCTCTACCCCCTGGCCGCCGCGACCGTTTCCCGCTCGGTGATAAGGGCGCCCAGCTTGCGTAAGGCCCGGCCAAGGCCACCGACCTCGTCGATCAACCCGCAGGCCACCGCCTCTGGTCCCACCAAAACCGTCCCCAGGTCGCGCACGAGATCGCCCGTACGGAACATCAGTTCCCGGAACTTCTCTTCGCCGATCTTGGCATGTTGAGTAACGAATTTGATCACCCTGTCCTGCATCTTCTCCAGGTATTCATAGGTCTGGGGTACCCCGATGAGCGTTCCGGCCAGTCGCAGAGGATGGATGGTCATGGTGGCCGTCTCGGCGATAAAAGAATAATCGGCCGCCACCGCGATGGGTACGCCGATGCTGTGTCCGCCGCCCAGGACCAGGGAAACCGTGGGTTTGGTGAGACCGACGATCATCTCCGCGATGGCCAGGCCGGCCTCGACATCGCCTCCCACCGTATTAAGGATGATGAGCAGGGCTTTGATCTGCGGGTTTTGCTCCACCGCCACCAACTGTGGGATGATGTGCTCGTACTTGGTGGTCTTGTTCTTGGGCGGCAGGACCAGATGCCCCTCGATCTGACCGACGATGGTCAGGCAATGGATGGGCGACACGGCCATCGCGGCCACATTCATCTGACCGAATTCCCGCAAACTGCGCAGGGCCAGACGGGCACGGCGAAATCCCGGACGCTCCGGTGAGGGTTCCTCCTCCTCCGGCGACGGCGGGGTGAAGGGAGCCTCGGCATGCATACCCGGTTGTTCTTTCTTTTCTTCTGCCATCGAGACCTAGTATGCGACCCCTGCCGGGCGGACATGCACCGGGAGTCTTTCCATGAAGAAACCACCCTTCCGGACCACCCGGGATCAAAAAAACCGTCAACGCACGGTAAGCCGCAAAAGAGGAAGGGGGCCACCCCTTCCTCTGGGTTCTTGCGGTCGTCTCCCTCAAGGATCCCGCAGGGTAATCGCCTCCAGTACGTTCAGGTCTTGCGGACCCACTCCCACCACCTGGAGGGTATGGACGCCGAAGGTCGCCGAGACCACCTCGGCCAGACCGGGGCCGGAGAGGCCGGTGATGACCGGGAACTGCCAGACACCGATCCCCGCCGGGGTGAGGACCGGCTCTTCCACCAAAACGCTTTGGACCGTGAGCCCGGGGACCACGAGCTCCCTGATGAGCTGAATCTCCCGGGTCACCACTTCCAGGGCCGTGGCCTCGGCGGAAAGCACGATCACCTGGCGGCCGCTGCGACCGTCCGGAGCCAGCGAGAAAAGGATCTCCTCGATCTGGACCGCCACCGACTCCGGCGTGAAGCCCGCGGGGATACCCACGAGCAGGGAGAAGGGTACCTCTTCGGTGACCTCCCGGACGATCTCGTCTTCTCCGACGAACTTGACCTCTTTGACCACCGTGCCTTCCACCACCAGGCCACGGGTTACCACCTGCGCCCGCAGGCCGACGATCTCCGCCCGTACCTCGGCGATCTTGATAGAGGGGATGGGCAGGGTAAACTCGTTTTCCACGATGATCTGCTCGCGGAAGACCTGCTGTCCCTGAACGGTGCTCATGACGGTGATCGGCACCACCCTTTTCGCGAAGGGAACCCGGTTCACCAGGCGCAGAAGCACCTGGCCGATGTTCTCCCCGATGACCTCTTCGGCCAGAACCAAGGGACCCGGACCGGTCGAAAGCCGCCACTGCCGTTCTTCCACCGCCGTAAGCTTCAGGTCCACCAAGACCTTTTCTTCGAGCTCGTTGGGACCGAGGAGGTTGAAGAGGACCGAAGCGATGGTGGGTTCGATGACCAGCTCGGCCCCCCGCGCCAGACCGGGGATCTCGATCATCAAGCTGAAGGGGACCTCTTCGGCCTGGTGATACTCGATATCGTCCGGACCGATGAAGAAGATCTGTTTATGGACGGTTCCCTGGACGATGGCCTTACCCGGGATGACCGTCCCCTTTATATCCTTTAAGGTGGCCACGATCTCGCGGATCTTCTGTGCCGGGCGCTCCAGTCGCACCACTTCGCGGCGGAGGAGCTGCCCACTGCCCTCGCCGACTATTTCCTTCGCCCTAAAGAGGGGGCCTTCCCCGATGGTGGCCCGGAAGTGTACGGCCGTGGTCACCTTGGCGAAGACTTCCACGACCACCTTTTCCCGGAGCAAGGTAGGACCGGCCAGTTCAAAGAGGACCTTTTCGATCTTCGGCCATACCCTCACCTGCATCCCCGGCGCCGCGCCCGGAAGGTCCAGCAACGCGGTGAAGGGGACGTCTTCGGCCTGGTGTCTCGCCATCCCGGCGGTGTCGACGAAGAAGATCTGTTTATGGATCCGTCCCTGGACGATGACCTTATCCGGAATGATCTCGGCGGTCACCTCTTGCAGCTCCGCGCGGATCTCCTCGACTTTGAGGGCGGGAATGGCCAGCGTGACCTCGTTCTCCAGAAGGGTCTGGCCGGTGGCCTCCCCCACCACCTCGTCGAAAAGAAGAAGCGGTCCGTTACCGGGAAGGAAGTTCTGTTGGACTTCGTCGACGACCTTGGCGAAGATCTCCAGAAGAACCTTCTTGACCAGGGTCGTGCCGTCCTCGCTCAGGTGGAAAAGCACGGTCTCTACCCGTGGCTCCACGATGGCTTTCATGCCCGGACGCGCGCCGGGGATGGCGAGCATGGAAGAAAAAGGGGTTCCTTCTGCCAGATGGTGGACTTCCCCCGCCTCGGTCACGAAGAAGATCTGAAGATCCACCCGCCCTTGCACGATGACCTTGTCCGGGACGATCCGGGTATTTACTTCTCCAATGGCCGCCTCGATCCGGTGGACCTTAACAACGCGCGAGGGAACCTCTTCCTGCGTTTGTAAGTTCGTGGCGGCGGCCGCAGAACCGACGGTGGCCTTTTCTTCTCTGGGCAGGTCGACCTTGGCCCCTTGAAAAACGGCCACCGAAGGGGCCGTGGCCATCGTCACCCTGGCCGGTCCGGTTCCTTCTTCCGCTACGCTTATCGTTCCTTCGGGCACCGTTACCGGGTCGGCGATGGCCTTTTTCTTCCCTCCGGTTTTCCTTCCTCCTTTCGACCTTTTTCCTCCTTCGGCCTCTCCGGTTGTTTTCTTATTACGACCTTTTTTCTTCCCCGCTTCACCGGTGAGCGCGGCCGGAGAAGCGTCCTCTATCGTTTGGGGCGAAGCGCCCGCCTTGGTGTCTTCCCTCTTGACCTCCTCGTCCTCCATGGCCTTCTCCTCTCCTTTGCGGCAAGTCTACTCCAATATATGAGGGAAGACCAAGCCTGGTCGCGGAAAATAAAAAACCTGCGCCTTGAAAGCGCAGGTGATCATGGGGGAGAAAGTAAGACAAGAAGCGTGAGACCTTTACCCCCGTAAGGCAGCGGACTTATCCCAGAAACAGCTGGGTGAAATAGGCGCCGTAAGGCCCGCCGCGGACGATACCGATCCCTATGCGGGTAAACCGCGGGTTCAAGATGTTGGCCCGGTGCCCGGGGCTCGCCATGAGCATCCGGTGGGCGGTGAGGACATCGGCCGCGCCGGCCAGGTTCTCGCCACCGTAGGTATAAGGGATGCCCCGCTGCTTGACAAGATTAAAGGTGGAACCGAAGTTGGGTGAATTATGGCCGAAGTAGTTGGCCGTGATCATATCCGTGCTCTTGATCCGGGCGATCTCCACCAACTGGGGGACAACGGTCAAAGGGGCCAAACCAGCCTTCGTCCTTTCCTGGTTGACCAGATCGACCATCTGTTTCTCCTCCGCGCTCAAGCCCACCGTAGGGGTCGGCTGGGGCACGCTTGGAGAAGGAGACGGGACGTAAACATGGCCCGGATTCGGGACGGTATAACGCGGCCTCGGTCCCACCCAACCGTACTTGGTGGAGTAGTAACCGGAAGAGGAAAACGGCCGCGCCTGGAAGGACTGACCGGAGGAAGCCTTTACGGTAGCCGGAACCAGGAATATTAGGACGACGGTAGCGATGAAGGTTTGCCGAACGTAACGACGAAGATTTCGCGTCTGGTGCATCGATCGTTGCTCCTTTCGTTGCAGGGTGATCTGCTATAAATCTTGCGGCGAATTATGCGATGAAACGGTCGGTCCTTTTTACCCCCCCTTCTTGCCGGTTGATCGACGGTTCAACTACTTCGGCGTAGCTCTATTTCGCCGGGTGGCGCAAAAGCCCTTTATGTAAATTGCACCTCTGGCGCCAATCGTTGCTAAGGCTTGTCCCGCCTCTCTCGGCAAAAAAGGTGAAGCTTCGCTTCACCCTTTTGCCGCGCGGTTTTCTTCTTCTTTCTGGACCGTAACGATCCCGTGCCGAATGGCGAAGAGGGCGATCTGGGTCCGGTTTTTAAGACCGAGTTTCTTGCGGATGCTGGTCACGTAGTTCTTGGCCGTCTTTTCGCTGATGAAGAGTTTCTTCCCGATCTCTTTATTGTCCAAACCCTCGGCGACCATCGGCAGGATCTCCCGCTCTCGGGGGCTCAAACCCGCCAGCGGGTCGGGTCGGCAGCCAAGCTCGTTCATGGAGCATACCAACCTGCCTAACGCCTGCGACCCGCCCGACGACAGTCCAAGCGGGACTCCTAAGCGGATGCTTTTTTCGTGGCGCTCGCTCTTCCCTCCAACTCGAGACCGCCGGCGGGCGGTTCTTCTTTGCCTGCTTTATACTATGCCGGCCGGGGAAGACGAGTTCTTTAAACGGATTTTCCCTGCTAAAGGCCGCTCGCGCGGATCAACGCGGTCAGTCGCCTGGTGGCCGCCCGGTCGATGCGGCCGTCCACACCGAGGCAGACGTGATCCGTCCACCCGGTGGCCAGTCGTTCCCCTTCCGGCAGGCGACGGACCTCGTAATCGAAATGAAAAATTATACCATCGATGGTAAGAGCGGCGACGATCTCCAGCTCATCGTCGTAGCGGGCCGGCCGGTGGTAGCGACACCCGGCCTCCGTGACCGGGAGGTGGTGACCTTCTTCTTCCCACCGCCGGTAGGGCATGCCCAGGGCGCGCATGAACTCATTGCGCGCCACCTCGAACCAGACGAGGTAATTGGCATAATAGGCGACACCCATGGCATCGGTCTCACCGTAACGTACCCGCAGCCTCGTCTTCCAGGCCAACGCGATCGCCTCCCGCTGCCACATCTTTACCACCGGGCCCCGTCTCACCATCAAACCCGGAGGGTCGGAGCCCCGGCATAAAGAGATCTGGTTCTCTACCTGGTCGCCGGGGCCACTGGAGGCGATCTTCAGCAACCCCCGCCCGATCTCCTTCTTCCCACAGGGGAGAATGTTTTTAAACGTCCTTCTGAAGGGCGGCCGGGGTACGGACGGCCCCTTGCGAATCGCCAACAAAACGGCCCCCAGTTTACCGACCGCTTTTCCTCATAAAGAACCTGCGCCGGCCTTCTCAGACCCCTATGCGGCCCCCTGCCGGAACCAGGCACGATGGCAAAAGGAAAGGATCGATGGCGCGGCGCTCGGGGATCGGCAGGCCCGACCGGGTGAAGGCGTGCGCGAAGCAGGCCACGACCGGCGCCGAGGAATCGGCCAGGGTGAATCGAAGTCGAAGAGGACTACCTTGAAGATCATGCGCGCCCCCCGGGTGTTCTTGGTTGATCGCGATTATATCAGAAAGAGGCGGGCGGGGACAATCAATTCAGCCGGAGAGGGGGAAATCGGCAGACGTGGTGGATTCAAAACCCGCCGCCCTCCAGCCCGCGTTCGCCATGCCGGTAGGCAGGCCGTCATGCCGACCGCCAATCCATGCCGCAAAGCCTTGCAGGCCCTCGGAGTATTGCAGGAGCAGGGCCTGGCCTTCCTCGGGGAGCATCCCGAGCAGCCTCTCGAATAATCGGGAGGCTTTTTCCTCTTGCAGGGCGTATTCCTTGGACTCGCGGTAGGAGTTGACGCGGTCGAGGCGGAGGCAGATGAATTCGCGGAGAGTCCTCGAGGAAGGTGTGGTAGGAATCGGAACGATCGCGGACGAGGAAGGGATACCGGGGAGTGGTAATCAGCGCGAAAATAGGCTCAGATCGATCGCATTGGCCATGGCCTCGTAACCATCCGGATTGATGTGTAGATGATCGCCCGAGTCGTACGCGGGCAGCAGCGCCGCCGGGTTTGCCGGATCTCTGACCACGGCCTCCAAATCGATGACGGCGTCGAACTCGCCGCTGGTCCTGATCCAGTCATTGACCTTCTGTCGCGCTTTCTCGTGAACCTCGCTGTAGTACTGGGAGCCGGCGAAGGGGAGAATGGGCACGCCATAAATGAGCAGACCGGCGCTGTGCGCCTCGCGGATGAATTCCCGATAGGCCGAGATGAGACGGTCGGCCATCGTCTCGTCGGCGGCCCCTCCGATGTCATTGACGCCTTCGAGCACGATCACCCAACGCACGCCACGCTGTTCGAGCACATCCCGGGAGAACCGGCGCAAAGCCGTGGGGCCAAGGCCTCCGCTCACGACCGCATTGCCCCCGATGCCTTGATTGAGAACCGCGATGTCCACAGTGACAGGGTTCGCGCGGAGCCTTCGCGAGAGAAAGTCGGGCCAACGATCGTTCCCGTCGGTGGTCGAGCCGCGGCCGTCCGTGATCGAGTCGCCCAATATGACGATCGCGGCGGCCCGCTCGCTCGCCAGCACGTCGACCCCGGTTATGAAGTACCAGTGCGCGGTCCGCACCGCAGACGAAAGGTCGGGCTCGGAAAGGGCATTGCCGGGCGCGAGATAAGAATTCGTGCGGGAGCCCGGGTGCCCGGTGATGTCGGTGGGCACCGTCCCGAAAAAGATGCTGATCGCGAGCTTCGAGCAGGGCGCAAGCTCGAAATCGATCGGATCTGAGAAGACCGTGTCACCCGGCGCGATGGTGACGCTTGGGCTGTTGTTGAAGGTGAGCGCTCGATCGGTTTCCGGCGCGATCGCGCCACGCTGGGTCGAGACGGCGATGTGAACCGCGTTCATGGTGACCGGGCCGTCACCGAAGGCGTTCGACAACTGCACCCGCAGCCGCGAGCCTCCGATCGAGACGTATACCACCTGCCGCAAGGTATTGTCCTTCAAGGAAGCGGGCGGCAGGTTCTCCGGTTCGGTCAACTGGGGGCCGCAAGCCCAGGTGCCAACCCAACGCATGCCCACAGCCACATTCATTCCCAATGTGCTCGCATACGTGAGGCAAAGCGAGAAAACAACGGGCCAATACCTCACGATACGCCCTGCCAACCTCCCTCCTCACGCCGTCAGGCCGCGCACGGCGGAACAGAGAGCCGGCCTGCAAAGCCGGCCTTCATTTACCAACCGGCGCCGGAAGGGATTGAAAACCGGTATAACGCCGGTATTTCCAATACGAAGATAACGTTCCCATGCTCGGCCCGCCCTATCATCGGCGACGTCGTCGGCTTCGTCTATGAATACGCCAACTCAAGCGGGAAGTCTTCCTGTTATTTTCACTCTCCTACATATTCGAACACCATCACGACCGTCGCTGTGGCCTAGGCCCTCCTCGACCAGCCCTGAGACCACCGCGATCAAACGGCCTCACCCTCTACGCCGCCAAATCTCGCGGCTGCCACCGTTATCCGGACGCAGAAACCGTTTCCTGTTAGTCTTCAAGAACAAAGAACTTAAACAAACAATACTCCAGTCTGAATATAACTCAGCCAATTCTCCCTTTGTCCCCGGCCATTAATCGCGGCACGGATTTTAGCCGCGGATGTGAATGTAAGCCGGAACGCCGCATACCCAGATGCTTTCTTCACGGCGCGGAGCCGATAACCCATCTGTTCACCGCAGTCCCCGTTAATGAGCGACCACCGCGGATGGCGTCATCTCAACATTTTTACCCCGGTTTGTTTTGTCCAAGAATATTCCCTTCATCATCAGTAATGAATGTACCTTTTGTTGCATCCAATATCACATACTGATTGCCCCAAGGATCCTTCACTACAGCACATTTTCCGATCTTAATCTCAAAAGTCCCATAAACTATGTCTCCACCAGCCTTTTTAATCCTCTCAACCGCATCAATAACAGAATCTACCTTAATATCAACTTCTTGCTGTTCTCTCTCGTTTTGAATGACTATCTCCGCTATGTCATTGGCCATTCCAAGGCCTACCGCCGAATCCGTCTTCCAAAGGATCTTTAATCCTAAATTATTACAGTAAAATTCAATTCCCTTTTGAAGATCGGGAACATAAAGCTGAAGACAATCAATGTTCTTAAAAAGCGGTTCTTCAGCCATGGTTACACCTCCTTATAACCACTTCTTATACAGGCGGCAGGAAAGAGCCGGCAACGCCATTGTACCATGGGAAACCCGCGCATGAAAGAGAGACCTCGATCTCCCTTCCCGCCTATGGACGGATATCGAACCATGTTAAACGGGCCTTGCCACGGCGGTGCCGAAGACCCATAGCTACGCTGGTGGAGGCTAAAATGAAGACAAAGAGGCCTTGGTGATAGTCGAGACAACCTTGTTCAGGGATGACCCGTGACTTGGGACTCGCGACTTCAATAGAAGATAAAAGATCCCCCCGGTTAATCGCTGGCTCGGATCTTCTTTTGTTTAATTCAACATTTAACATTTAAAATTCAACATTATCC
>JAAYXC010000087.1 GCA_012516115.1 Bacillota bacterium
TCTCGATCTGGTGGCCGGAATCACCGCCCCGCTGATCGTGGAGTGCGGAACGGGACCCTCGCCCCTCGGTTTCATCCTCCACGCTTCTTTGATGCGGGCCGGATATTCCCCCCGCTTCGTGGGGATCGAGGCCTCCCCGGCGGCGGTGACCGCCGCCCGGGAACTGGCCACCCGTCTCGGCCTCGAAGGAGTGGAACTGGTGACCGGTGAGCTGGGCGCGTCGGATTCACCGTCCCTGTCAAGCTTTTCCCCCCATCTCCTTCTGGCCGTGCATCTCTGTGGATCCGCCGTCTACGACGCCATCGATCTCGGGCGGAGGTCGAAGGTCGGCGCCATGGTCTTGGTCCCCTGTTGCGCTCCGGCCGGTAGCTGGGAAGGAGCCGGTTTTTCTTACGGCAAAGCGGCTTCGCATGATCTTCTCCGCGTCCGCCTCGATCGGGTGGGGATGATCCTCTCGGTGCTTCAACGGATGACGGAAGCCGGGTACCATGTCGAACTCTTTGAGACTTACCTTCCGCCCTGGCGGGAAGTGGAGATCGGCCTTCTGGCATATCGGCCCGGTGGTCGGGGTAAGATTAAGGCATGGAGGTGAACTAAAATGGCCAGGATCAACTGCGAGGTAAGCTCCTGCGTTTACCATGCGAAGGACAATGTCTGCGAGGCGGAGTCGATCATGGTCAAGAATAACCCCCGACGGGATTACGATATGGAGATCGGGGCCATGGCCGGCGAGACCCAGGCGATGACTTCGGCGGAGACCATGTGTCAGACTTTCAAGCCGCAACCGACGAAAGAAAAACAAAAAGAGTCCTAATGGCCGTTAACGCGGCGTTTATTCGGTAAAACCGTCGCCCTCCCACCGGGGGACGGTTTCTTGTTTTAAGCAGGGAATGAACGTTAAAGACGAACGATCTCCGCTTCTTCTAGGCCGGCCGGAACATGGCGGGCGGTAATCGTGAGATGCCAGTTTTTTTTCTTGGCCAGCTGTAGGAGCTTTAGTATTTCTTCGGTGGGGAGATCGGGCATGTCGATGAAGATCTCCCGGGCATCTTCGATCTTTTCCAGCTCGGTCCGGAGTTCGTTCGGGGAACAGGGGAGATACCGGTGATCGAAGAATCCCATCTCGTGGCGGAGCTGGCGCACTGCTTCTACACTGTGGCGACCGTCGAGGAAGATGGCCTGGGGGGCGGCGCGGAGGTATCTTTCGCGGATGACTTTTGATTTCCCGGTGCCCGGTGGTCCTACCAAGACCGTGAGGTTCAAGTGACATCCCTCCACTATAATTAATTTTCTCGGGCTATTTTAAAAATAGCCGAAGACCTGTACTTTATATCTCCGTCGTCCTTATCGTTTTCTGCGATTACAAGGACGAAAACCGACCGTTTCCTCTTTCTCCCTGTCAAGTGGGATGGATCATTAAAATTAAACGACGATCGGTCCTGGAAGGTTCCACGCTTTTCCTCCCTCCAACAGTCCCTTTTGTCGGTTCATTTCTGCTTTCGGAAGCGTTTTTCCTGCCCGACCGGGATCAAGAAGGGAGTCGATCCTGCTTGCTTTTACCCGGTTTTAGTTTATATGATCGAAGAGGAAAAGCCCAAAGGCCCTGGCATGGAGGAGGAATTCCTTTGCCCCTTCTTACCGCCCATGAATTGGCCAAAGAACTCAAGGTCACGGTGGATACCGTCTGGCGTTATACCAGAAGGGGGAAGATCCCCAGCATCCGCCTTGGACCCCGGGAATACCGGTACCGTCTCGAGGATGTCCTGGCCGCCCTGGTCTCTCCGGAAAAAGGCGCGAAAGCGGAGGGGACCGGCGTCCTGAAAGCCAGCGAACCGGGGCTCCTTTATGCCTTCGCCGGCGAGATCCCCGGGAAGGCGGAGGACGGAGATGGGCGGTGAGTCGTGGCCCCGGATCCGCGCAAGCCGGCTGGGAACGGGGGTCGTCCTCGACGGACAGGTGGTTCTGGCCCTGCGGATACGGGAAGACCCCAACCACGAACGGGTCCTGGGGACGGTGGGGGCCCTGGTCCGACAACGTCTCCCTCTGGTGGTCTCTTCTTTGAGTCTTTATGAAGCGGCCCGACGAATGGAGGCACGTGAAGGTCCCCGGGCAGCCCTTTTGCTTTGGCGACAAGCCGGGGAAGTCTTTAATATCGTTTTTCCCACCGGCGAGGATCTGGCGGCGGCCGAAGAATTCCTGTCGCAAGAACTCCCGGAAGTCGGCCTGGAGCAAGCGGTAATCGCGGTACTGGCCCGACGTCTGGGGTGTTCGGTTTACGGTCTCTCTCCGATCTACCATCTTCTTCATCTCCCGGTACTCGTCGATTGATACCGGCCCGACTTGACACCCCCCCGTTTTTATAGGACAATTTTTAAAGAGTTCTCCGGATAAAAATGTTTTTCTTTTCCCAGCATTGACGGTAAGGGACCGGGGACGTTTTATGTTTATGCACAGGGCACGGGTAGTAGAGGGAAGCGGAACTCTCGGGAGGAGGGTTAGCGGTGGAGAAGATCAGAGTAGCGGTGGCAGGAGCCGCCGGCCGCATGGGCCGGGAGGTGGTTAAGGCCGTTACTTCGCAAGAAGACATGCTTCTGGTGGCGGCCGTGGACCCGGCGAAAGTCGGGGAAGACGCCGGTACGGTGGCGGGGATCGGTCCCCTGGGGGTAACGATCGAGCCCATCTTGGCCGAGGCGCTGGCCCGGTCCGACGCCCAGGTTATGGTCGATTTCACCGTCCCGGAGGTGGTTTTGAAACATTTACGGCTGGCCATTACCGCCGGCGTGGCAGCGGTGGTGGGTACCACCGGGATTAACGCCGAAGGCTTGGCTTCCCTTTCCCGGCTGGCCGCGGCCGGCGCCTTGGTGCGGATCTACGCGGTTCCGTCGTTTTCCGGTCCGGCGGAGGGAGTGGAAGTTGCTTCCACA
>JAAYXC010000014.1 GCA_012516115.1 Bacillota bacterium
ATGAAATTCCTTCAGAATTGTTTGACTCTGCCTTTGTGGATGGCTGTAATGTCTGGACATCTTTTGTTAAGATCGCCATTCCTATCGCCTCGCCCGGGTTGATGGTTACCAGTGTGTTCTCCTTCATCTTGGCCTGGAATGATTTCATGTTTGCCAATACGTTCATTAATTCCGAGCAGAGACGTACATTAACCATCGGCATCGTGAACTTGCAGAACAGCTGGGAGATTCAATGGGGCGACATGATGGCGGCCACCACGATCACCGTGCTCCCGGTCTTAATCGCTTTTATTATCGCCAACAAGTACATCATTGAAGGTCTCACCGCTGGCGCAGTCAAACAATAATTTTAAACTACTAAGAAAAGAGGAAGAGCTAAGGGATGAAGGTAGCCATAATCGGCGCGGGAAGCGTGGTCTTCGCCAAGACGCTCATCTACGACATCTTGTCGTTTCCGGAGTTATCCGGCTGCACGATCTCCCTCATGGACATCGATGCGGGGAGGCTGGAGCGCATCGCGAAGATCGCCAGGATGATGGTCGAGCGGGAAGGCCTGGCCGCGGAGATCGAACCCACCATGGACCGGCGAAAAGCCCTGGAGAAGGCGGACTATGTGATCGCGATGTTCAAGATCGGGGGGCTCGAAGCCTACCGGCTCGACCAGGAGATCCCGGCCAGATACGGCCTGGACCAGGCGGTCGGCGATACCCTCGGACCCGGCGGGGTCTTCCGGGCCTTGCGGACCATCCCGGTCCTCCTTGCGATCTGCCGGGAGATGGAAGAGCTTTGCCCCGAGGCCTTGCTCTTGAACTACGTGAACCCCATGGCCATGAACATCTGGGCCATCTACCGGAAAAGCGGCATCGCCCATGTGGGCCTCTGCCACAGCGTCCAGGGGACCGCGGCGGACATCGCCCGCTACATCGGGGCACCCTTGGATGAGGTCTCCTACACATGCGCCGGGATCAATCACAGGGGCTGGTTCCTGGAATACAAATGGAAGGGCCGGGACGCCTATCCCCTGCTGAGGGAGAGGTGCCACGATCCGGCGGTCTACCGGCAGGACATCATTAAATTTGAGGTCTTGAAACATTTCGGTTATTTCGTCACCGAGTCGAGCTATCATATGTCGGAATACCTGCCTTATTTCCGCACGAGAACGGATTGCCTGGCGAAGATCAAAGAGATCGATTCCGGGCTAAAAAACGACGAGGGAAATTATTATATCCATTGCATTAACCGTGAGAAAGAAGAATTCCAGAGGATAGAAAGGCAGATTAGGGAAGAAGAAAACCTCGAGCTGAAGAAATCCCACGAGTACGGCGCCTACATTATTCATTCCATTGAGACGGGGACGCCCCGGGTCATCTACGGCAACGTGAAGAACACCGGCTTGATCACCAACCTGCCGACGGGTTGCTGTGTCGAGGTGCCCATATTGGTCGACGAGAACGGATTGAGCCCCTGTTACATCGGGGATCTGCCCATGCAATTGGCCGCGCTCAACCGGACGAACGTCAACGTCCAGGAATTGGCGGTGGAGGCCGCACTAACCGGGAATAAAGACGCGGTCTACCAGGCGGTCATGCTCGATCCGTTGACCTCCGCCGTCTTGACCATGGATGAAATCCATCGCCTGGTTTCCGAGCTCTTCGCGGCGGAGGCCGATTACCTGCCGCAGTTTAAGTGAGCGCGCCTCTGGGTTCCGGCCGGATTTCCACCACCTTGAATCGTCCCCATTCTTTGACGGGCAGGGTGCGGCCGCCATAGGACGGCCGTGAGGGGGCGTCTTCTGCCAAAGCCAACCATATGCTGCCCTCGGCGCGTAGCCCGGGGACGAGGGCGAAAAAGATCTCTCCGTCCGGTCTCACTTCGAGGTCGCCCACATCCGCCTTTCCCCCCAGGAGGTGGAGGCCCGTGCCCACCACCTGGGTGGGGCCGGGCAGGATGAGCTTAAAAAGTCTCGTTTCGTAGGGCGCCAGCCGGAGGTAGGGGGTTTCGTCCGGGAAGATGATCGTGGTCTCCGGCTGGTCGAAGAAGAGCGTCTCCCGCCATTCCTCCGTTAGGGGCCAGGCGGCGGGCCGGCCGGAGAGGTTGGCCAGGACCAGGAAGCGGTCCCCCAGGTGGTCGAGGAGGAGTTCGTGGATGGCCCCGTGCCGGCGGTGGTCGAGGAGGCGCGGGACCACGGGCGGGAAGATGCGCCGGAGGAGGGCCTGTTC
>JAAYXC010000088.1 GCA_012516115.1 Bacillota bacterium
ATGCGTGGCAAAGGAATGCCGAATGATGTGCGGACTGATCTTATGGGTGGGGGCCAGCCGGCTGGCGTATTTCTTGAGGATCTTCCAGAAACCCTGGCGGGTAAGCCGGTTTCCGTGGTGGTTCAGGAAGAGAACCGGATCGCCCGGTCGGGCCAGGAGGAAGCCCCGGGCATAGTTCAGGTAAAGCGAGAGATATTTTACGGCCTGGGAGCCGAGGGGAATGATCCGTTCCTTGGCCCCCTTTCCCAGGCATCGGAGGTACCCTTCCTTCAGATTGACGTCCTCGACGGTCAGGGAGACGAGCTCGGAGACACGCAGGCCGGTGGCATAAAGCACTTCCAGCATGGCGCGATCCCTGATGCCGCTGGGGGTCTTGAGATCCGGCTGGGCCAGGAGGGACTCGATCTCTTCCACCGAGAGGACCCGGGGGAGCCTCTTTTCCTGCCGCGGGGTCTCGAGATTCACGGCGGGGTTATGGGCCAGGAAACCCTCTCTTGTTAAGAACCGATAAAAGGCCCTGATGGCGGCCAGCGTGCGCGAGAGGGTGGCCACCGACCGGCCGTGGGCCTGGAGGAAAAGAAGATACCCGACGATGGTGGCCTGGGTCGTCTCCTGGACGGAACGCAGACCTTTTTGTTCGGTGAGATAGGAGAAATACTGGCGGAGGTCACGGGCGTAGGATTCCACGGTATTGGCGGCCAGACCGCGTTCAACCGTTAGATAGTGTAAGAAATCAGCCAGTAATTGCTGCATTTTCTTCCCCTGCCTTACTTGAACCCGGATCGCGCGTGGCAAAAGCCCTTTAAGTTCTGCCTGCCGGGGGCGATTACCCTTCGCCGTCCGGTTAAAATCTCTTTCGAGGATTCGACGATCACCCGGCCGATTCCTCTTTCTGTCGACAGAAAGATCCTCCCTCTCTTTCCGGTTACGTTTTAAGAGAGGTAGCGGGCCATCCAGGTGATGAGGACGGGCGAGACGTAGCCCTCCACCAGACCGGCCAGAAACAGCAGGAAAAAGGCCGCGCCGGTAATGCCCAGACAGCGGAGGACTTCATGACCGAAAGGATGTCCCCGCCCCAGGAAGCGCGACCGGATGAGGGTCCAGCCGAGGTCCAGGTTGGCGGCGGCCGCGGCCAGAAGGGCGGGGGTAAAAAGGAGGTTCTGCGGAACCACGGCGACCAGGGAAAAGAAGAAACCCTTGAGCATGAGTTGCTTGACCAGGAAACCCACGGTGAACCCGAGGACGAAACCGCGGGTAAAGACGACGAGGAGGATGAACGGAGTACCGATGGCGCTTAACCCCAGAAGAAAGAGAAACCCGATGGTCTTGGCGTTGCTCAAAATGGCCTCGCGGGACAGACCGGCTTTATCGAGCGTGGTCGAGGGACCCAAGGCGCGAAGAAAACCGGAGAGATAGGAAAGGAGGCTCTGCCGCTCGGTGGCCGGGAGATTGTTGACGGTAAGGGCACCGAAGACGATGCCCATGAAGAAAAGGAAAAAGACCAGGGCCAGATAGCTGAGGTGTTCCCCGAGATAAGCTCGTACACGTTCGCGCCAAAGATCCACGCTCCCATCCCCCTTCTTGCCGGCATCACAAAATACGCCGGGGAGGGGGGAGATTATTCCTTTTTCCCTTCCCGAAGGTGGATTTGTGCCGCCAGAAGGCCGGCGGCGCCGGCGGCCAGGAAGAACCCGGGGTCGTCTTCCGGGCCCCGCCCCATGGTTTTGGCCTCGATCCCGCAGTCCCGGAGCCAATCCAGGACCTCGCCGGCCTCCACCAGGATGAGGTCGTGTTTTCGGTGGATCCCTTCGGCGGTAAGCTGCCGGAAGAGAAGATCCAGGGCGGGTCCGGGCAGGACCGGGAGGGGGAGCAGGGCGCGACGTTTCGTGAGGCGACCGAAGACGGTGAGACTATGGTGGCTTAAACCGTAATGACGGGCGCGCGGGTCACGAAAGCTGAGGCGGGGGATGAGCACGGTCCGGCCGCCGAGGATGCCGACGGCGTCCGCGTTATGGGCCTGCTCCACCCCGGTGTGGTCGAAACGGGAACCGGTCCCGGCGATGCCGGGGCCCATCATCACCAGAATTACATCGGCGGCCAAAAGATGGCGGGCGGAGAGCAAACCGGCATAAATATTGAGGGCTTCCAGGTCGCCGCCGAAGGCGTGGCCCACCGTGACCGTGGCGTCCAGAAGACCCTTCTCGCGCATGGCGGCCACCAGGTCGCTTATGGCCAGGGGGAGGGCGCCGCCGTCGGTCATCAGGTAGACGAGCCGGGCTCGGGGGCCCAGGACTCTCCGCAGGCTCAGCGCGGCCGGCAAAAGCTGGCTGTGAAGTTCGCCGACCACCACCACCCCTCCCGCCAGGTCCTCCGGGAGCTCGTCACCGTCTTCTTCCGGGGTATGACAGCGAAGTTGAAAAGGAGTATAACGAAGCTTCATGAGATGGCCTGGTGACACCGGGTCCGGAGTCAGCCGACATTCAACGGCCGCAACGAAGTGCCGGCCGCCGGTACCCAGACCCACCGCCACCGCGGTCACGTGCAAGACAACCTCATCCCCGGGGGCGACCCGGCCGAGGAGATCGGTCAAGATCACCGCCTTGCCCTCTCCTTCCGGGGTGGCCACGGCCACTTCCTGCAACCCTCGTCTTTCGCGGAGAACGCGGAGAACCCGTCCTTTCCGCCAGTGGATCACCGCCGTCTCCCCTCACGCTCCGGGCCGGTCCCGAGCCGCGAAGCCAGGATGGTCATAAGAGATCTTGTCCTTCGCCGTTCTCCGCTTCCCGGGTGTCATCCGGCAAGGAGGTTTCTGCCGCCGGGTTGGCCAGGATCTCCTGCGTCCAGACCGTGGTCGAAGCCTCCATCACCTCCCGGGCTTCCTCTTCCCCGGTAACGGCGGTCGCCTGAAGACGCCGCTTCAGGTCCTCCACTTCCGCCTGTAAAGACGAAAGACGTAGATAGAGGTCATGCCGCCAGAGAAAAGCATATCCCCAGGAGAAACAGAGAAACCCGGCCAAAAAGACCTGCGGGGTGAAGGCGTCCCGCCAGAGGGCCCAGACGAGCGTCAGACAGGAGGCCAATAACAATCCCAGGCCCCGGTAGTAATCGGGTTCGTGTTTCAAACGGAAGGTGGTGCGCATGGTTTTTCCTCCTCTTTTTTCGCGCCGGGAGCGGAAGCCCAGTCTTCAAGGGGCGGCAGTTCCGTGAGGTCCCGGAGACCGAAGTACCGCAAAAACTCCCTGGTCGTCCCGTACAGGATGGGCCGTCCCGGGCCTTCCCGGCGGCCCACCTCTTCGACCAGGTTTCTCTCGAGCAGGGTATTGAGG
>JAAYXC010000015.1 GCA_012516115.1 Bacillota bacterium
AGATCGCCCGCCGGGCGCGGGGGACGCCCCGGGGGGCCAACCGGCTCTTAAAAAGGGTCCGCGACTACGCCCAGGTCCGGGCGGGCGGCCGCATCAGCCTGGCGGTGGCCCGGGAGGCCCTCCGCCTTTTGGAGGTGGACGAACGGGGTCTGGACCGGGTGGACCGCCTTTTATTGACGGCCATCATCGAAAAGTTCGGCGGCGGACCGGTGGGCCTCGATACCCTGGCCGCAGCCACCAGCGAAGAGGCGGAGACGATCGAGGACGGCTACGAACCTTACCTTCTCCAGATCGGTTTCCTCCAGCGAACCCCGCGTGGCCGGGTGACGACCAGGCTGGCCTACGAACACCTGGGCAAACCCTTTGTGGAGCGACCGCAGCCCGGTCGGCTCTTCGAGGAAAAGGCTTGAAAAGGCGGAGGGAAACGCAGGGTTGCGCAATAAGCTGAACGATCTGACCAACGCGGAATGGCTTTACTGGACCAGCACCATCTACGAAACCTCTTTCCCGCCGGATGCCACCCACCACCTCCGCAAGGCCCACGGCGCCATGAAGCCCCCCGAACTCATGGCGGAGATCGTGCGCTTCTTCACGAAAAAAGGTGAACTGGTCCTCGATCCATTCGCCGGCGTAGGCGGGACCCTCCTCGGCGCGGCCATGGTCCGACGCGAGGCGTTGGGCTTCGAGCTCAATCCGCGGTGGGTGGAGATCTACCGCCGCATCCAGCGGGAGTTCGTCCTCGACGGCCACCGCCTGGTCAAAAAAGGCGAAGCCCCCGGCGGCCGGGAGATCCCGGGGAAGATGGTCCTCGGCGACTGCCTGGAGCTCATGGCCGCGCTGCAGCCCGGCAGCGTGGCCGCGATCGTGACCGATCCGCCCTACGGAGTTGCTCATGGCCCCACGGGTTTTAAAGCCGAGACGAACTTCGCCATGATTAACGCCGAGGAGAAGAAAGACTTCGGTAACGCGGCGAGCTTGGAAGAATACCTCGGGCTCATCAAGCGCTTCGGCCGGGAAGCCTACCGTCTTCTACCCGAAGGCCGCTACCTCGTCATGCTGGTGGGGGACCGCTTCGCCGACGGTGAGTACGTCCCCTTGGGCTACATGGTGGCCAATGCCCTTCGCGAGGTCGGCTTCAAATTCAAGGGGCTCCGGCTTTGGTGGAACAAGGCCACCCAGCGCCCGCTTAAGCCTTATGCCGTGGGGAAAGTCTTCGTACCGAATATTACCCACCAGAATATCTTGATCCTCCGAAAGTAAGCGGCCGGCTCTTCCCCTGCGGCGCCCCCCATACAGGAATGGTAGAATCTATACCGCGGGGACGGGACCTCGACCCATGCGCTTTCGCTCAGGTGAACGCAGAGGAGGAGTTTAGATGGCGACCGCCGGAGGGCAAGATTCGCCTTCCCCTTTACCTAAAATGGAGCGGACCGTCCGAATACGACCTTTCGGATCCGGCGCAACGAAAGCTGGTTTACGAGATCGTGCTGCGCGAAGGCAGGGCGGAGGACATCAGGAACTACATCGACCTTGCGGAACTCCGACGAATCTGGGATAGCCGCCACGTCCGCACCGCCTGGGAAGATTATTGGAGGAGTTACCCTCACGGCCGCGAATAATCCCCTGGGAGGTGTCGGCGTGGAATACCTGACGCTCTACCGGAAATGGCGGCCCCAGGGGTTCGGCGACTTCGTCGGCCAGAGCCATGTGGTCCGCACCCTCCGCAACGCCGTAAGCCAGAACCGGGTCGCCCACGCCTATCTTTTCGCCGGGCCGCGCGGCACGGGCAAGACCACCGCGGCCAAGATCCTGGCCAAGGCGGTCAACTGCGCGGCGCCCAAAGACGGCGACCCCTGCGGCGAGTGCCCCAGTTGTCGCCGGATCACGGAAGGCATCTCCCTCGACGTCCAGGAGATCGACGGCGCCAGCAACCGCGGCATCGACGAGGTCCGCGACCTGCGGGAGAAGGTCAAGTTCGCCCCGGCCGAAGGTCGTTATCGCGTCTACATCATCGATGAAGTCCATATGTTGACCGGCGAGGCCTTCAATGCCCTCCTGAAGACCCTGGAAGAACCGCCGCCCCATGTGATCTTCATCTTCGCCACCACCGAACCGCATCGGGTCCCGGCCACCGTCCTCTCCCGTTGTCAACGTTTTGATTTCAAGCGTTTCGGCCGGGATGAGATCGTGGCCCGGCTGGCCCAGATCGCCGCGGCCGAAGGTTTCACCGTTGAGGAAGGGGCCTTAAACCTCATCGCCGTCCAGGCGGCCGGCGGGATGCGGGACGCCATCGGCCTCCTGGAGCAGGCGGCATCCCACGCCGGCCCGCGGATCGCCGAAAAGGACGTCCGGGAGGTCCTGGGCCTCGTCGACCGGGAGGTTTACCACCGACTCGCCCTGGCCGTGCGCGACGCCGACCCGGCCGCAGCCCTTAACATCGTGGATGAGGTCGCCGCGGCCGGCAAAGACCTCGTCCAATTCGCCCGCGGTGCCGGCTTTCTCTGGCGCGACCTCTTGGCCCTGGCGGTGACCGCCGGTCCGGTTCCCCTGCAGACCCTGCCTCCGGAGGAAGCCGAAGAATGGCGACCGCTGGCCCGGGCCATCGGAGCCGAGCGGTTGCTGGCGGCGGTGGAACTCTTCGCCGCCACGGCGGTCGAACAACGACGGGGCGGTGAAGGGCGTCTCCCGCTGGAGATGGCCTTGCTCCGGCGCACCACGGAAATACCGGCCGCCAAAGAACTGGCCCACCGGCTTGCCCGGCTGGAAGAAGAGGTGGCCCGTCTGGCCGGGAAGGGTAAACCCGCCGGGGGAGAAGGTCCCCCTTCTCTTGCCGCTCCTTTGGCCCAAGGCGGACGCCATACGGAGACGAAAAGAAAAGAAGAACCGCCAGATGGCCTAGCCCCGGATGGACAGCGGGCCACAGCGGAAAAAATAGTAGATCGTTGGCCCCTGGTGCAGGAAAGGCTCCGGAGGGTAAAGAAAAGCCTCCATGCCTTGCTGGACCAGCATGCCTGGCCCAAAGGCGTCGAGGGCGGGGTTTTCCTGCTCGGGACGGCCAACGAGATCTTCGCCCAGAAAATCGAAGCAGAACGGGCCTTGCTGGAAGAGATCCTTACCGCGGTCTACGGCCGGCCGCTGACCATCCGCTGCCGGGTGGAAACCAGGCCGGAAAAAGCGCCGGCCCGGCCGCCGGCCGATGACCCGGTGGCCATGGCCGTCCAGCTCTTCGAAGGCACCGTAGAGGAGGAATGATCTTGGCCGGTAACGCAGGGATGTGGCGACAAATCCAGAAGATGCAGGCCGAGATGGCCAAAATCCAGGAAGAGCTCGCTACGAAAACCGTCGAGGCCTCCGCCGGCGGCGGGGCGGTCAAGGTGACCGTCAACGGCCCCCTTGAAGTCAAGGCGATAAAGATCGACCCGGCGGCGGTCGATCCCGCCGAGGTGGAGATGCTTGAAGACCTCATCCTGGCCGCGGTCAACGAAGGGCTCCGCCGGGCCCAGGAGATGGCCGGCGCGGCCATGGCCAGGTTCACCGGGGGATTGAAGCTCCCCGGGTTGAGCTAGGGATGCTCTATCCGGCTTCGGTCACGAACCTCATCGCCGCCCTAAGCCGCCTCCCGGGCATCGGACCCAAGACCGCCCAGCGCCTGGCCCTCTATCTTCTCGGCCGGCCCCGGAGCGAGCTCGTGGAACTGGCCAAGATCATGCTCGCCGCCAAGGACAAGGTCTCGTATTGCTCGGTCTGCGGGCAGTTGACCGAGGTCAATCCCTGCGCCGTCTGCACGGATCCCGCCCGGGACCGCAGCATCATTTGCGTGGTGGAAGAGCCCCAGGACGTGGTGGCCATCGAGCGGACCAAGGAATACCACGGCCTCTATCATGTCTTGGGCGGCGCCCTCTCGCCCCTGGAGGGGATCGGGCCGGAGGAGCTCCGGGTCAAAGAACTCCTGGCCCGCCTGCGCGCGGGGGAGGTGAGGGAACTCGTCGTGGCCACCGACCCCAACGTGGAGGGTGATGCCACGGCCCTCTACCTCGCCCGGCTGGTCAAGCCCCTGGGGATCAAGGTCACCCATCTGGCCCGGGGCCTGCCCGTGGGGGGCGACCTCGAATACGCGGACGAGATCACCCTGGGCAAGGCCCTGGC